>NZ_JBYOJS010000013.1:530-194471 GCF_057798895.1 Cupriavidus sp. 22TCCZM04-2 | reverse complement strand
CCCTCCATGTCAGGATAGTTGTCGCCTCGCTGCCTTTCGATGAAGGACAATGGGGGGCGGTAACGGTTGGAAGATGAAGCCTTATCCGGCGGAGTACAAAGAATGGGTGGTCGAGCAGATGAAGCCGCCCTTGAACCGGTCGGTGGCGGAGTTGGCCAGGGAGACAGGCATTACAACGGTGTGCCTGCGCAACTGGCGCAACGCGGCCCGAGAGCAAGGAAAGGTTGTGCCAGGCAACGGCAAACAAAGTGATAAGTGGTCCAGTGCGGACAAGTTCCGAGTGGTGCTGGAGACGGCGCCCCTGAGTGAGGCGGAGCTGTCCGAATACTGCCGCAGGAAGGGTATTCAGCCGGAACAGATCCGGGCGTGGCGGGCCGCGTGCGAGCAGGCCAATGCCAAGACACCAGACAAGCCTGACCTGGCGCAGCGCCGCGAGGAACAGGCGGCTCAGAAGCGGATCCGGGATCTTGAGCGCGAACTCAAGCGCAAGGATGCGGCGCTGGCTGAGACAGCAGCGCTGCTGGTGCTGAGAAAAAAAGCCGAGGCGATCTGGGGAAGGGACGAGGAAGACTGATCAACGTCTCGGATCGCCGCGATGCCATTGCGTTGATCGATGAAGCGGTAAAGAGCGGTGCACGCCAGTCCAGGGCCTGCGAGGAACTGGACTTGAGTGAGCGCACCTTGCAGCGCTGGCGCCATGCGCCAGAGGATGGCCGCCCGGGAGCGCAGCGCCCGGTGCCGGCGAACAAGCTCAGCGAGGCAGAACGGCAGGCCGTGCTGGCAGCGGCCAACCAGCCTGGCTACGAGAGCCTGACGCCGCACCAGATCGTGCCGAAGTTGGCCGACGAGGGCCGCTACCTGGCGTCGGAATCGACGTTCTACCGTGTGCTTCGGGCTGCAGGGCAGAGCCGGCGACGTGGACGCAGTCACAATGCCAAGCCCCGCGCGCCGACCACGCATCGTGCAGACGGTGCCAATCAGGTGTGGTGCTGGGACATCACGTGGATGCCCACTACGGTGAAGGGTCGCTTCTTCTACTGGTACATGATGCAGGACATCTACAGCCGCAAGCTGGTGGTCAATGAAGTGCACGAGAGCGAGTCGGTGGAGCATGCCCGCCGGCTGCTCGAACTGGGCTGTCTGCGCGAGCAAACGGCTGGGCGGCCGCTGGTGCTGCACTCTGATAATGGCAGCGTCATGAAGGGGCTGAGCATGCGCGCTGCGATGCAGGATCTGGGCGTGGTGCCGTCATACAGCCGCCCACGCGTGAGCAACGACAACGCCTATGCCGAAGCGTTGTTCCGTACGGCCAAGTACTGCCCGCTGTGGCCCGAGAGGCCATTCGATACGCTGGAACAGGCGCGTGAATGGGTGCATCGGTTCGTGCGTTGGTACAACGAGGAGCACCGTCACAGCGGGCTGAAGTATGTCACGCCGAACCAGCGGCACCGCGGGGAAGCGATACCCCTGCTGGCGCGACGAATGGTGGTGTATCAGGCTGCGCGCGCCCGGCACCCGCAGCGCTGGTCGCGGGGAATCCGGAATTGGAAGCTGGATCCAGTGGTCTACCTGAACCCCGAGCGGGCTGAGCTGGAGCCTAAGGAGTACCGGAAAGCAGCATAGCGGCGGACGCGACAACTACCTTGACACACGCCGGATCGAGATACTGAAAACCAGCATTCTCGACAAGAAAACGAACAAACGCATTGACGGTATAGTGGGAAACAATTTCTCCTCCTACGTGCGCGATTATGATTTCAGCGTCTTACTTCCAGAGCACAACGTCAATCGACCGGATTTCAGCACGCCAGACAATTTCGGCGACTTGCATGGAAAGCTGTTCAAGCAATTTGCTAACTCAAGCACTTACAAGGAGTGCTTCAACAAGCCGCCTGTCATCTGTATCAGCGCGTCGACCAGCAAGACCTATCAGCGGACCGGGAACCAGCACCCCATATTGGGAGTCGAGTACCAACAGAATGAGCTGTCCTCGACCGACCAATACTTCGCAAAAATGGGGATGAAGGTTCGATTTTTCATGCCTCCGAATGGCGTTGCGCCGTTGGCTTTCTACTTTCACGGCGACCTGCTGGGCGACTACACGAATCTCGAGTTGATCGGCACCATCAGCACAATGGAAACCTTCCAGAAGATTTATCGTCCCGAAATTTACAACGCCAATTCTGCAGCAGGGAATCTCTATCAACCGAGCCTGAAGAACCAGGATTACTCGTTGACGCAGATTGTCTACGACCGGGAAGAACGCAGCCAGTTGGCTGTGAAACAGGGGAAGTTTGCGGAGGAGCACCTCATCAAGCCGTACAAGGGCGTCCTTGAACAGTGGGCTGCCAATTCCTCGCTCTGACCAGCCCCAATACACAAACCACTCTTCATGAAGAAGCGGTCCCGACGCACGTTCGTCACACCCATCATTGTTTGAAAGGAATCCTCAGATGTTTGAAACCTCCATTGCCGGCAGCCTGCCGAAGCCCGCCTGGCTGGCTGAAACCAACAAGCTCTGGCCTCAGTGGAAGGCTGAAGGCGATGCACTGCGCCAGGCCAAGGCCGATGCAACCCTGCTGTGGATCAAGGCCCAGGAAGACGCCGGTCTGGACATCGTTTGCGACGGCGAGCAATCGCGACAGCACTTCGTGCACGGTTTTCTTGAGCAGGTTGAGGGCATCGACTTCGAGAACAAGGTGAAGATGGGCATCCGCGACAACCGCTACGACGCGATGGTGCCGCAGGTGGTGTCGGCTCTGCGCCTGAAGGGCCGAGTGCATGACTTCGAGGCGCAGTTGGCGCGAGCGCACACGAAGAAGAAGCTGAAATTCACCCTGCCCGGCCCGATGACCCTCGTCGACACCGTAGCGGACCGCTTCTACGGCGACAAGGTCAAGATGGCCTTCGCTTTTGCCGAGTTGCTCAACCAGGAGGCCATGGCGCTTCAGGCTGACGGCGTAGACATCATCCAGTTCGACGAGCCCGCCTTCAATGTCTACATGAAAGACGCCGCCGACTGGGGCGTGCAGGCGCTCGAGCGCGCGGCTCTGGGCTTGACCTGCACGACGGCGGTGCACATCTGCTACGGCTATGGCATTAAGGCCAATACCGACTGGAAGAGTACCCTGGGCGACGAATGGCGCCAGTATGAAGCGGTGTTCCCCGCACTGGCCCGCAGCAGCATTGATCAGGTAAGCCTGGAATGCATCCACTCCCATGTGCCGCCCGACCTGATGAGCCTGCTGGTCGGCAAGGACGTGCTGGTCGGCGTGATCGATGTGGCCAGCGACGTGATTGAAACACCCGAGGAAGTGGCTGACACCATCGGCCGGGCGCTGGAGTTCGTGCCAAAGGAGCGGCTGTTCCCGTGCACGAATTGCGGCCTGGCGCCGATGGCGCGGGACGTGGCGTGGCGCAAGCTGGAAGCACTGGCAGCAGGCACACGGCTGGCAAAGGAGCGACTCACCACGGCATGACGCACACTCGGTCGTTGCGACCAGTCATCTTGGTCGCGCCGTCGGTGGCGCGACACATCCCGCGCATATTGGAATCGACCAGCTTTTCCATCGGGCGCGCCGCAGCTTAGCTTCGCAGGGCAAACCTTGTGATGCGTTTTCCTTATCACAATCCGCGCTGCGGGTCCAAACTGGACGGACTCAATTCGACTTTATCCCGACATGCCCCAGGCTAGCCATGCCCGAACACGACGAATCTGAACTCGACATCCCCCTTCGTGCCGAACTTGCTCGTCCAGCGAACCTCGACTGAAATTCATCTTCGATTCCGCCATTAGTTCGCTTATCCACTAGCCCCGTCTTCACCTCCAAACGGGGAGGGTGGCTCAAATGGATCGAGAAGGCTGACCATCCCACCACCACTGGCGGAGGCGTCCCCGCTCAATGGGTCGCCCATGCACCGGCGCGCCACCTCATTCCGGTCTACCAGGCGCGGTGCAACGCAGATCAACTACGCGATCAGCATCGGCAATCGCGGAACGTATCATTGCAAGTCTTCGGCGGTCCGACGATCTGAGCACTCCCGACTAACGGATTTGCCCCATGATTGCGGAAGCAATGCCTGGCCGGCCGGCCCCGTGCGCTTGTGCTGCTGCGCACGGGCCTTTGCACTACGGCAGCACAGGCGGCGAATACTGCAGGGTTCCGGCCAGGGCCCACAGCAAGAGCAGTACCAGCGGCGTGTGAGTAAGAAATTGCGCGAACGTGAAGCCCACGAGGTCGCGAGCCTTCAGGCCGAGGATGCCGAGCAGCGGCAGCATCCAGAATGGATTGATGAGGTTGGGCAGCGCCTCCGCGGCGTTGTAGATCTGCACGGCCCAGCCAAGGTGGACATGGAGGTCATTGGCAGCCTGCATGACGTACGGCGCCTCGATGATCCATTTCCCCCCACCGGACGGCACGAAGAAGCCTAGCACGGACGAATAGACGCCCATCATCAACGGATAGCTCTCGGCTGACGAAATGCCGACAAACAGCGTCGAAAGATGGTGCGACAACGATGCGCCGTCCGGCCCCTGCGCCGTGGTCATCATGCTGGCGATTGCGCCGTAAAGGGGGAACTGGATGAGCACCCCGGCAGTAGCCGGTACCGCCCTCGCCACCGCATCAAGGAAACTGCGCGGTCGCCAGTGCAGCAGCATTCCGACCAGCAAGAAAATCAGGTTGTAGGTATTCAGACCCGAGATCGCCACCAGCAGCGGCTTGCCGGACAACTCATGCCACACCCATCCCGTCCCCAGTGCCACGAGCGCGATCGTCAGTATCGGGCTGTGTTCCAGCCACTCTCCTGGACGCCTGCTGACCAGCGCGGAACATTTGGCTGGCTCTATGACGACACCGAGCTCGGAAGCAGTCTTTGCGCGCGACGGCCCCGGCGCGGTCCAGTACGCGACTAGCGTCGATACCATGAGCAGTACCGCCGTCACGACCAGGCTTTGCCACAGGAAGATGGTCTTACTGAACGGAATCACCCCGGTAATCTGTAGCAAGCTCGGTGGAATGCTTGCCGGGTTCGCCTGCAATTGAGCCGCCGATGAGCTGAGCCCCATCGCCCAGGTCGCGCCAATACCGAGATATGCCGCAGCTCCGGCCGCGCGATAGTCCATGCGCAGATCGGTACGTCGCGCCAGTGCCCTTGCCAGCAACCCGGCGAAGATCAGGCTGATAGCCCAGTGGAGCAACGACGCCACCACGCTGATGAACGCTACATAGGCGACGGCTGAGCGCCCGTTTCGCGGCACCTGGGCCGCTCGCTCGACAAGCCGCGCTATCGGCGGGGAGCTGGCGATGACATAGCCAGTAATGGCGACCATCGCCATCTGCATCGTGAAAGGGATCAGGCTCCAGAAGCCGTTCCCGAACGCGACCGACACCGCGCCCGGCGTGGCACCGATAGTCATCGCGCCCAACGCAACCGCCACCACGGTCAGTGCGACGAACACGTAGGCGTCCGGATACCACTTTTCGCACCAGCGGGTCACACGTAGCGCCAGCCGTTCAAGTGCCGGGGTATCGGGAGCGGCGCTGCCGATCATGGCGCCACCCGCCTGTGAATCCCGCGGCACAGGGGTGGCCGCGGCAATTTCCTCTTGTCGTGACATGGCTGCATCTCCTTCCGTTCTATGCATGCTGGCCCACCGCCATCCCGGCGCGCCGAGTCGGCAAGCCCATCCCCAGCGACTGCTCCAGCAGGTAGGTCGCACCGAGCAGATCGAAGTCGCCACGAGGACGGCCCATAAGCTGAAGCCCGACCGGTCGGCCGTCCGCTGTCAGGCCGACCGGGATCGAAATCACCGGACAGCCGGTCAGGGTTAGCACGAAGGTCAAGTACATCCAGTCGATGTACGACTGCAGCGGCTCTCCATCGATCTCCGTTGGGAATCGCTGCGCCACCGGGAACGGCGCCACGGCGACCGTCGGGCACGCGAGGACGTCGTAATCTCGAAAAAACGCGGCCACGCGCTGGAACAGTTCACCGCGCAGACGTTCGGCGCGGGCAACGTCGGCACCGGTTTGATTCAGGCCCTTCTCGATGTTCCAGATGATCTCGTCACAGATCTGCGGGCGGTATGCATCGAGCAGCGGCCCGCGCACCGCGGCTACGAGATTGGCACGCAAGGACTGGAAGGACTCAAATGCTCCTGTAAAGTCCGGATGCGCGGCATCCACATCCGCGCCGAAGTCGGCGAACCGCAATGCCGCATTCCGGCAAAGCGAGGCAACCTCGGCCTCCACCTTTCCGACGCCCAGGTTCGTTGAGAACGCCACCCGCGCCGGCGCGCGTGGCTCGGCAATTGCCCGTACAAATGGAGTCATCGGCGCTGGCCACGACAGCGGATCACGCATGTCGAAATGGGCCTGGGCGTCGAGCATCAGTGCGACGTCCGCCACGCTGCGTGCCATCGGGCCCTCGACCCAGAGCGGGTCGTACGGCATCACGGAAGATGGACGCGGCACCCGGCCGACGCTCGGCCGCATGCCCACGATCCCACAAAAGCTGGCCGGAATTCTGAGGCTGCCGCCGAGGTCATTGCCTGTGGCGAGCCAGACCATTCCCGCGGCAAGGGCCGCGGCAGAGCCTCCGGAGGAGCCGCCCGCCGAGAGCTTCGGGTCCCAGGGATTGCGCGTGGCGCCGAAGACGGTGTTGAAGGTATTGGCGCCGGCGAATTCGGGCACATTGGACTTGGCGACGGGGATGGCGCCCCGGCCTTCGAGGTTGGACACCGTGAGGTCGGAGCGCGCAGCCAAGTTGTCGGCGTAGATCGGCGAGCCGTAGGTGGTGGGCGCGCCCGCCAGGTCGTTGTAGTCCTTGACGGCGATCGGCAGGCCGGCAAGCCACCCGGGCGCCTCGCAGGTCGCTGCGTCCGGCTTCGGGAAGTCACGTGCGGCCGCGCGCGCCGACTCGAAACGTCGGATAGGCAAGGCATTGATAACAGGATCGACCGCCTCGATGCGAGCGATGGCGGCGTCAACCAGATCCAGCGGTGACAGCTCGCGCCGCTTGAGCAGCCGGACCGCGTCCGTGGCGCTGAGGTCGCAGAGGGAATCGCTTCGCTCGCGCGGGGTGTCCGCGATGTCGTTGATGCTGGGGGTGCTGGTCATGCATGTCTCCTGTCTGTTGTGATAGGCCCGGCTGCCGCGCGTCACTGAATTGTCGTTCCGGGTCGAATGCAGGATAATTGCCGCACCCTCCGGGCGGAAATCACATCTCCTGATGACTTCCATAAGCCGCGCCTCACTGGGGGCTGGCGCGTCAAACAGTTCATGGACATCCGGCAACTTCGCACCTTCATCACAGTCGCGCGATTCGGCAACGTCACCCGGGCGGCCGAGGCACTGCACGTCACGCAACCTGCCGTCAGTGGGCAACTGCGTCAGATGGAAGAGGAATTGGGCCTGCAACTGTTCGACCGGACGAAATCCTCCGTCGTGCTGACTCAATCCGGGCACGAGTTGTTGGTGCGCGCCGAGAAGGCGCTGGAAGCGTTTGGCGACTTCCTGCATGCAGCGAAGGCGCTCCACGGGCAAATCGAAGGGAACCTGCGCATCGGCGTCGTGATGCTCGATCCAGCAATGCTTCGCATCGGGCCGCTGCTGGCGCTGCTGGTCCGGCAATGTCCGGCGCTGAGAATCGACTTGCAGGTCGGACGTACGCCCTGGTTACGGACGGCGCTGCAGGCATCGGAAATCGACGCAGCGATCATGGTCGCGCGCACGGCGCCAAAGGGCACCGGCATGCTCGTGCTGACGCCGCTGAAGTTCCGCGTCGTTGCGCCGGCGGCTTGGGAGGCGCGCACCAACTCGACGGCGGAGCTGACGCGATTGCCTTGGATTCGCATGACGCCGCACAGCGCGCATGAGGAATTACTGAGCGAAATCCTCACACGTGCGGGCATCGCGCCGGTCGAGTCGGTGCTGGCCGACCACGAGCTGATGATCCGCGAGTTGGTCACCGCCGGCGTCGGCCTTGGGCTGTTGCGCGAAGACCTTGCGTTGGCCGCACAGGATGCCGGCGAACTGGTCTTCGTGGGGAACTACAGCGCCGATTCGAACCTCGCTCTGATCTATCCGGAAGAGCGTGAGAACGAGCCGGCAATCCGTACGGTGCGTGAGGCGCTGCGCACCCTTTGGCGGTAGGAACTGGCCGGCGAAGCACCGTTTTCGTTTCGCGAAAAATGCTGAACAGCGGTACACAGCAAACGCGAATCATGCACGCATGCTGACCACCGAGGTACCGGGCAATGGACCATTCGTGCCCAACAGGTGACGAGATTGGTGTGCCCGATGCCTTTCGAATCGTCGAGCACGGAAATCACGTTCGGCGTAACGCGGAATAATCGGACTTTACAAGTGAATCGAGGGCAGAGACCGGCCATAAGCGCCGTAGCGCCGCCCGCGCCAGCGTGAACACGTGCGTCCAGAAAGTCCGTGGTGTCTCCAGAGTTCGTAAAGCCAATCCTCCGGTAGTACACCGGCAGCGATTCATATCCTGTACGACCGATTAAGCCGCCTATCCTCGCATTGCTACGGCACTTATGTCCGCATGACTTGGATTTGGCCGAAGCGCTCTAACTCACCCGAGTGAGTGTGCGAGGGGGGAAGAAGCTTGTTCTCATACCCTACTCAAGAGGGGATGACCATTCTGCAAGTATGGTTATTATTAAGGGCAAGGCTGAGCCTGCGACGCCAGCCCCGCCACCGCCCGCGTCGCCCCCCGGCCACGCGGGCTCTTTTTTTGGGCGGTAGCGTTCAGAGTGCCGTCAAACCCAGGGCCGAGCCTTGCGACCGAGCCGTGGTGCCCGCGCCGGGGCTCAATGCAGGTGGTAGTAATGTACCGAGCGGCGGCTCAGTTCAGCGGCACGGACAGCTCGTACTTGTGCAAAGTAGCCAGTCATCTTCCAGCGTGTTGACCTGGAATCGGAACGTCATGTCCAGGGGTTGGTCCGACACGACGACGTCGCGCATCTGGTCACGACCTTGATATCCCACCGTGAGCCGGTACGCACCTGGCTTAAGTCGCATGTATAACCGTGGACCACCAGCCACAATGCGCAGCACCGCTTGCCCTCGGCGCTGGTTACAACCACGGTCGCCCCGCTTAGCGGCCTGGCGCTGCCCGCATCGATCATGCTGAGTCGGACATTGAAGCGCGCGGCGACATCTTCCATGGCCCGCCCACCGGCTTCGTCGTCTCTGGCACAAGCGTAGGGAATGCCCCGCTGCTCCATGATCAGCACGCGGTCTCCCGCCGGTTCCGCCTGCGTAGCGCAACCCGCGACCAGTAGCACAGCCAACAGCGACGACACCGCGATACCAAGGCGTTTTGAAATCTGCATTTACCGGTCCCCCATTGGATTCGACAGCGGTCCAGATTACCGGCCACGAATACGGGCCGACTGTCTCAGCGCGTCACCATCGGACCGATCGTGCTTCCGCAGCACTGGACGAACCGACCTGGCAACGAGTTGATCTGAGACGGAACTCAGGATGGCGACTGTAACGTGTCGGCCCGGTCCATTCCCAACACGATGACGTCCGCGCTCCACAGACAAAACTCCTTTCAAAGATGAATGGCCCAATCGTCTGGAAGATGGCCTGGATTTGGCGCTGTCGCTGCTGCTCCGGTGTGAGCTTGCCTCATGTGCCTCCAGCCCATCATCCTCGGGCCCATTCCGCCGAAGTACAAGGGCGGAAATCGTGGCCGCCAGGATTCTTCGTTTCATCTCTCAATTCCTTCACATTGAGAGTCACACCATCGGCAAGGGGCACTCTTGCCGATTGAATTCAATCTAGATCTCAGCGACGGCAATGATTTGCGCTGGCTCAAGAATGCTCGCATGGCGAGCGTCAGCGACCGTCCAAGTGGGCGGGCGAGACTTTGGGCAGCGACTGCTATTGCCAATCCCGAACTGTCATCTGCGCCCGGTCAAGCCCGAATCCTGACAACTTGCTGGCCCCGTGAAAGACCTACATGGCGCCCACCGATATCCACACCATCGGTCTTCGACACCGCGCGGCGGTAAACCCTTGCCAGCCGCAACCTCTTGTCAGGCCTTCGGAGACACCGGCGATGTGTTCGTGGCGAGGAATTCAAGTTCCTTTTCGGTTTCAAGGCTAGCCACCGGGGCAATTTCGATGAGATCGCTCAAGCTCCTTCTCCGATGACGTTTGCAAGAATCTCATGTTCGAGTTCGGCGGCCTGCTCGGCGCCGCGTTTCGGGTGAGCCGAAACGTCGAGCCAGGTTCCGATGATGTCCGTAAGCGGGATGCCCTCACGGAAGACAGACCGCGCTGGGGATATGGCTACAACTCCCACCGGCAGAAAAAATCTGGCCAGAATCCTATCGCACTTTTGCAAACGTGCCCGTCCCGATCGTGCGCAGCGCATCGCCATCGCGTACAACGAAGAGTGCGTCGAGGCGCCGCCGCTGAGCATAATCCCGCCCGGCCTGCTCGCCGAGCACCATCAAGGCTGTCGCGTAGGCGTCCGCCTCCGCGCATGTCGGTGCGATGACCGTCACCGACGCTATGGAACTGCGCAATGGCGCGCCGGTTCGGGGATCCATTGTGTGCGAGACGCGCGCACCACCGATGTCAGCCCAGTGGCGGTAGTCGCCAGACGTCGCGATGGCAGCGTTGCTCAGTTCGATTACGCCCATTGCAGCGTGCCGCTCGTAATCCGGGGCCTCAAGCGCAATCGCCCATGGCGACCCATCCGGCTTGCTTCCGCACGCGCGCATTTCGCCGTCGATGCCGACAAGCCATGAGTCAATCCCGTGCTCGCTCAACACGCGTGCAAGTTCGTCGACGCCGAATCCCTTTGCAATGCCGCACAGATCCAGCGCAACGGGTCCCAGCTTGCGTACCCGGCACTGTTGCACGTCCACGTCGATCAGATCGCTCACAGACAGGCATGGGCTTGCCCGCGACGTGCCCACTCCGCCCGCACGATGTGCATGCTGCTCCCCCGATGGCCCAAAGCCCCACATGCCGACCAGGTCACCGACGCCGATGTTGAAGGCATTGTGGGTGTCACGGCCGATCTCCAGCGCACGCACGAATAAAGCCGCGAGATTGCCGGGGACCGGCACCCAGCAATCCAGCTCGGCACGATTCAGCCGAGAGAGATCTGAGCTGTCCTTCCAGTTCGACATCTGCTCGTCAACCGCGCCCACTGCCGCGGCAAGCCGCGCCGACAGTTCTCTTCCATCCGTCTTCGGCGACGCATGGAAGGATGCCGTGTAGCGGGTTCCCATCGTCGCGCCGCTCACACGCCAAAGCTTGAGTTGCGTGTCTGGCAACGCCTCAATAGACATCTTCGACATAGCGTTCCTGCGCTCTCAGTTGTGCGACGGACAAGCCGGTATCCGTCAGAATGCGTTCCCACGCCTGCGCGACTCCCTCCGCCATCCTGCGGCCGCCGCACACCATGATTTGCGCGCCGTGCGTGACCAAAGTGCGCAGGCTCTGTGCATCGGCGAGAAGGCGCTCCTGCACATAGCTCCGGCTTCCGGAACGTGAGAAGGCAGTCGTGAGTGCCTGCAGCCGCTGGTCGGCTACCAGGTGCCTGAGTTCGTCGCGGTACAGGAAGCCATCGTCAGCATTGCGCGCACCGAAATACAGGTGCATCGGACGGCGGGCCGCATTGTGCCGGATGAAACCGATCAGTGGACCAATCCCGGTTCCAGCCCCGATAAGGATCACGGGCACGCTTCCGGCGCCCGGCCGAAAGCGCGCGTGCGGCCGCATGAATGCCTCAATCGTGTCGTCGGGCTGCAGGCCTGTGAGGTACCCGGAGCAAACGCCGTTCGGATGACGCCGCACGCAGATCTCGACCAGGCCGTCCGCCGTCGCGCTCGCGAGCGAGTAGTACCGGGGCGAGGTAGCGCCTGGCGGCACGACGCCGAGCAGATCCCCCGCCTCGAACCTGGGCAGCCGCGGCCGTAGCATGATAGCCCAGGATCTTGCCCCCTCGGCAGGCATGAAACGCAGCACCGAAGTCATGTCCTCCGGATCCGTACCATAGTCGTCACGTGAGACGAGCCTGAGCGGTATCGTGGGCGGCAGCGATGGCGTGTAGCGGATATCGAGCGAAACGCCGAGCCTTTCGGCAAGCCCCGTGCACCACTGCCGGAATTCGGGTTCAGACTGCCTGTCAACCGTGCCCGGATCGGTCAGTGCTTCCAGCCCCCTGGCGGTCAGCGCATCATGAACCGTTCGCGCATAGCCGCAAAAATGAGGAAACTGGCGGTCGCCGAAGCCCAAGACCCCGAACGCCACCCCGCCAGGGATCGTCAGGCGCTCGAGCTTCGGCAGGAATCGTATAGCGCTCTCCGGTGCATCGGCGTCACCGTAGGTCGCAGTCAGGACCAGCAGATACCGCAGGCTGCGGCCGGCCGCAAGATCGTTCATCGGCGCAACATGCACGCGAAGGCCAGCCCGGGTCAGCGCTGCATGCAACGCCGAAGCAAAGCCCCACGTGCTATTGCCCTCGGTGCCCACCAGCAACACGGTATCCGCGTCGCGTGCCGGCACGTTGCCGGCGAGCTTCGGCATGGCGCGTCGACGACGCAGCCAAAGCAGCAGGCCGGTTGCGGCCAGCAACGGCACCGACGCCGACGATGCGCCGAGGATCAGCCCAAGCCACCATAGTCCTTCGCCCGTGTGCAGCGTGCGGACAATCCCGTGCACACGTTGCCAGGCGTCGGCCGGCTGAAAGGCAAGCCATCTGCCTGACGATGGATCGACATAACCGGCGCCATCCGTCGTATTCACTTCGATGCTGCTGCTAGGGTCGGCCGCGTTGGCAAACGTCAACTGACGCAGCCTGGAGACATCTATTGCCAGTGCTGGCATCTGTCGCAGTGGGATTGGGGGCGTGGTAATTGCCGAAACGCTGAGAGCGGGCTCCCGCGCGCCGCCTTCCGGGATCACGCCGAACGTCGCCAACGACAGGACGACCCCGGTCATCGCCGACAGCGTGAGGCCGGCAAGCGCAACTCGTGCAGTTTCGTTATGCAGCCGCTGCACCCCGTCACCCCGGATCGGGGCCAACATGTGCTTCCACCCGCCCATCCGGCGTGAGAGCAATACAAGCCCGGACAACGCGGCGAACAGCATGAAGGCAGCAGTCGCACCCGTTGCGATCCGGCCAGCATCACCTAGAAAGAGCTTACGGTGCAGGTTCTTCAGCCAACGCTCGACAGGCGAGGGGCGATAGTCGCCGACAGCCTTGCCGGTACCTGGATCAATGATGGATGCACGCTGTTCGCCGCCGGCCTGGTAGTACGCGATGATCGCCCCTGACGGCCTGCGTACGAGTGTTTCGACGTCGGGCACCGAGGTGCTCACGCGGCTGGCGAGCGTTGCGACGTGCAGCGGAGCCTGGCCCGGACGGACGGCACTTGCGTGCTCAAGTGCCGGATTCACCGACAGCGCCGCGCCTGTCAAGGCGACGATCGTCATCAGCAATGCGGCGACGAGACCGGGGATTGAATGGAGCTTGCGTAACATCGGGCACCTCCTCGCCTGCCCCGGGTTAAAGTGAATAGCGGAACGACTTCACATAGCCGCTCCCCTTGACCGTCTTGTTCGCGCCCGAGGTGGTCAGCGGCACGACGACCTCGGACGGGTATTCCTTCATGTCCTCGACCGCCGTGTCGATGTGGACCTCATATCCGGCGTCGAGCAGCGTGTCGGACAGATCCAGCGTCGCACGCAGCGCCTTGCCTGCGCCCACGCTGGCGCCCGTAATGCCGTCTACCTTTGCGGCGCCGCCCGTGGTGCGATACCAGTCGCGCAGATGCCGGTAGTACTTCGCTTTGCGCCCTGCCACCCACAGCGTGCCCTGGTACCGTCCGGCGCGATCGGTGACATACATGGCAACGTAAGCGCCATCCCCCCCATAGCTCGACAGTTGCGTCTCGAACGAAACCTGACGCGCGGATGCCAGTGAAGGCGCGGCAAGCGCGCCGGCAAGCACGGCGATTGGGAATGCGTGTTTCATCTGGATTCTCCTGTTTTGGGCAAAAGGGGGGCCTCGCACCCATCGCTTCGGGCCTGCCGCTGCTTCGGCAGGATTAACGCCGATGAGGTACGCGGTGCGTCGGCAATAAGGGGTCAGCGGATCTGGACCTGGGGCTTCGTGCCAGGCTTCAGCAAGCCTTCGGGGGGTGCGTCAGCCGGTGGCTTGCCAGTATTCGCGCCCGGCAGGCGCCCGCGTGCTCCGCCGTGGTCGTCGTCTTCACGTTTCATGCGCACGACGTCAAGGGTGACGGGGTCAAGCTTTGCCTTGAAACGCCGGCCATCGGCATCACGACCCTTGACCTCGTAGCAACCGTCGTCGATCCTGAGCTTGTCGATCTGCCAGCCCTTTTGCTGCGCCATCGTCCGGACATCGTCGCGCGGCTTCCAGGCGTTGACCGGCGCCTCGCAGTCGTCGCTGTCGTGCGCCTGTGCGGGATGGATGCCAGCGGCGACGACAAATGCAAATATCGTGAGCGCCAAGCCTCTGGCTATTCGCAGGTGTTTCATGACTGACATCTCCCGTTCGCATCGCTGGACTCCACAATGCACCTGAAACCTGAAGCCAAGCTTGCGGACACAAGAAATTTTCTTCATGTTCGCGACAGGTTCGCGTGGCAAAGTCACGCGAGACATCTATCAGGAAGATCTTAATGAGAGTTCTTCTCATCGAGGATGAGCCCTGGCTCGGGGAGGCCGTTCGCGACCAGATCGAGAAAGACGGACATCCGACTGACTTCGTGGCCAGCCTCGCCGAGGCGCGCCGGCACCTTGCGGCCGCTAACTACGACCTGATCCTGCTCGATCTGCTGCTCCCCGACGGTCGGGGGCTTGACTTCCTGCGAGATCTTCGTGCGGGTGGCTCGACCGTGGCCGTCATCATTCTGACTGCGCTCGATCAGGTATCAAACCGTATCGCCGGGCTGAACGCCGGCGCGGACGACTATCTCGTCAAGCCCTTCGACCTGTCAGAGCTCTCCGCACGGGTGAGCGCGGTTTCACGCCGGTATTCGGGCAATCCGAATCCCCTGGTCAAGCTCGGCGAACTGCGAATCGATACAGCGCGGCGCAGCGTGATGCGCGGTGCCGCGCGCATCGACCTGACGGCCAGTGAATGGGCGCTTCTGGAAGCCCTGATCCAGCATCCGGGGATGATCGTGTCAAGAAGCCGGCTTGAGGATCGCCTTTATTCCTTCAACGAGGATATTGGCAGCAACACCATCGAGGTACATATGAGCCGACTGCGCAAGAAGCTTGGTGCCGACATCATCGAGACCCTGCGTGGGCTCGGCTATCGGCTCAAGCAGGACTGACAATGCTGCGCAGCCTGCAAGGTCGGCTCGCGACCGCGTTGGTGGCGGGGCTCGCTGTGCTGTCGCTCGCGGCCGCGGCCGCTTCATTCCACGTGCTGCGCCACGAAGTCGATCGGATGTCGGACAGTGCGTTGCAGGAAACGGCGCAGCGCCTGTTGCCGCTCGCCATCATGGATATCGTCGGGCGCGATGCGGATGGCGATGACGATGGCAGCCGCCGTATCGCAGGAGTTCGCCCGCACAACGAATTACTGACCTACGCGGTTCGCGATGACAGGGGCAAACTTCTGCTGCGATCGCACGATGCCGATTTGGCCATCTTCCCGCCTGACCTGAAAGCGGGCTTCACTTCTACGGCGTCGCACCGGATTTACGCCGAGCCGGGCTTGCAGGGCACGATCTCGCTGATGATCGCCGAGCCGCTCGCCACGCGCCGGCATGCCGTGATGGAAGCCGCGCTCGCGGTCGCCAGGGTCCTCATCCTGTTTCTGCCGGTGGGCCTGTGTGGCGTCTGGCTGATTGTCCGCACGGGGCTACGGCCAATCCGGCGCTTCTGCGGCAGCATCGCTGCACGCGACCAGAACGACCTGACACCGCTCGAAAAGAAAGAACTGCCGACGGAGGTCGCACCGATCGCCGACGCGGTCAATGACCTGATGGCTCGCCTGGACCGCGCGCTGGCCGCGGAGCGCAGCTTCACTGCCAATAGCGCGCACGAGTTGCGCACACCGATTGCCGCGGCCCTCGCACAGACGCAACGCCTCATGGACGAAATGCCTTCCGCCGCCATGCGTGAGCGCGTGCAGAACGTCGAACGGTCCTTGCACACCCTGTCGCGGGTCAGCGAAAGGCTGATGCAACTCGCGAAGGCGGAAAATGGGCGCGTGCTTGGCGATGCGCCGCAGGATCTTCGGCCGGTACTGGAACTTGTCATCGAGGATTTCCGGCGCGTGGCCTCTGCGAACCCGATCCAGCTCGAACTGCCCGACCAGCCTGTTCCGTCGTGGATCGATCAGGACGCATTTGCCATTGTCGTGCGCAATCTGGTCGAAAATGCACAGAAGCACGGCTCACATGGGCAACCTGTGGGGATTTCGCTGTTGGCCACCGGTTCGCTCACTGTGAGGAATCACGGACCGGTGCTGCCGGACAATGAACTTAAACGTCTGACAAAGCCGTTCGAGCGTGGAGCGACGACTGCCAAGGGCAGCGGACTTGGCCTTGCTATCGTCGAAGCGATTGTACGCGGCGCGGGTTCATCCCTTGAGCTACGCTCCCCGGTTCCGGGCTGGCAAGACGGCCTGCAAGTAAGCATCGACCATTTGCTTGTTGCGCCAGCGACACAGAAGCGCGCGTAAGCCAGCCAGGCCACATCGATTGCGAGGCGTTGCACAGGACACCCTGGCTCGACCGACAGGTGCCCCGGATCGGCGAGGTTCCAGCGCACGTTGCTTCGTTACGGTGGGGAAGACAATTTCCGTGAGCGTCGCCAACGTAAGCGTCGCTCATGCAGCAGACATACCCAGTCCACTCTCGTGAAGAGGTACACGGCCGCCAGAAGAAGCAACTGCGAGAGAACGAAATAGAGACCGAGATAGGCCCCGCCAAGATCCGTGCCCAGATAGCGCGAGCCCACCTGGGCCAGATTCGTCCACGCAAAATAGCTGATGAGGCGTCCGGCAAAGAATGGCAACCCGATCATCCAAAGCCGCATCCCCGTGAGGCCGTACGCAATAAAGAGATAGTTCGAGGGGAATGGGCTGAAGGCATAAGCAAGCATGAACCCCGCCGTCATGCTTTTGCGGCGCTCCAGCCACTGAGCGACTACGTCGATGTTCCGCCTGTCATCCTCACGCATCCAGCGCTGGCGCACCAGTGCAAAGGCCATCTGGGCCAAAACCAGGCGGCCGGTAGTCGCTGCACATGCCGCTGCCAGCGCCAGAAGGGCGGGGTTGGCCTCTGGCTGCGAAAGACCTACCCATGACATTACCATCCATGTCGGCGGGGCAAAGGCTGGCATCAGATTCAACCCAAAGATCACGACGACCAGGACAAGCAAGTCTGCGATGTCGCTCATCCTTGTCCTCCCAAGACAAAATAAAGCTCATCCTCCTGCGCACAATGCAGCTGCAGGATAGCATCGAGATCATAGAGGAGCCTCTGTAATTCCCGCGTGCTCGTCTCGTCCGGCCCATCCGACGGCAAGTTGGGAACGATCCTGTCCAGCAACCGAGTTAGTCCTCATTGCAGTTCCGCCAAGTGCATTTTGCGATTGACCACAAGACCTCATGCCACGTCGACCGGATCAACGTGCGTCATGACGTTGAGGACATCTTTTCGGCTCATCACTCGCCGTCTCGCCTCAAGCGCAATGTCATGCCCCTCTCTCACGCTCGCCGCTGCATTGATGTCAAGGTGGACGTCCACGAGAATCATGTCACCCATCTTCCGGGTCCGCACATCGTGCGCACCGAGCACGCCCGGTGTTTCCAGCATGGCGTTGCGAATCGCCGTTACCGTCTCCGCGTCGATCGCACGATCCATCAGGTCTCGCAGGGCACTCCGGGAAAACTGCCAGCCCATTCTTGTCACCATCAGGCCAACCACAAGCGCCGCGATCGGATCCAGCAGGTGGTAACCCAGGGTATTGCCCAGGATCCCCAGTGCCACCACCAGCGAAGATGCTGCATCCGACCGAGCGTGCCAGGCATTTGCAACCAGCATGCTTGACCGGACTCGTTCGGCGATCGCGAGCATATAGCGAAACAACAATTCCTTGGTTGCCAGCGCGCCAAGGGCGACCCAGAGCCCGACTATTCGTACTGGCTGGATTGAATCCGGATGTTGAAGCTTGAGTACGGCGTTTGACAGCATGCCGACGCCGACGACTAGCAAAAGAAGTCCAAGTATCAGCGAGGCGGCAGTCTCGAAACGCTGGTGCCCATAGTGATAGGCTTGGCTTGGCGCCTTCTTGCTATGGTGGCTGGCATACAGGACGACGAAGTCCGAAACCAGATCCGAAAGGGAGTGAATTGCGTCGGCCACCAGCGCTTGGGAGCCGGCAAAGATTCCCGCGGCTACCTGGGCGAGTGTCAGGCCGATATTGACCGCGACGCTCACGAGCGTGCTTCGTCTTGCCGCAGCCTGGCTGGCTGGCATTTCGTCCGCCTCAGGATTCACTCCATTTTGCTCTTGCATTGACAGTGCCTTGTAATTCCGTATCGGTGTGCCCCAATCCTAGAAGCGATGAGCCCCCTGTCAATCAATCCATGAGGACCGGACGCGCCATCCACTCTAGGCCCTAGACTGCGTTCAGCGGGATTTTCAGGTAGCGCACTCCGTTCGCCTCAGGTGGAGGCAATTCCCCCGCCCGGATGTTGACCTGCACTGACGGCAGTATCAGGGTGGGCATCGCTAACGTCGCGTCGCGTGCCTTGCGCATGGCCACAAACTGTTCCTCGCTCACGCCGTCGTGCACGTGGATATTGCGTTTGCGCTGGGCGCCGACCGTGGTTTCCCAGGTGGGCCCACGGCCCTCGGGCGGATAGTCATGGCACATGAATAGGCGGGTCTCGGCGGGCAGGTCCAGAAGCTTGCGGATGGAGCGGTACAACTCATGTGCGTCGCCACCCGGGAAATCGCAACGAGCTGTGCCGACGTCCGGCATGAACATCGTATCGCCGACAAAGACCGCGTCCCCAATCTGGTAAGCCATGTCGGCAGGGGTATGGCCGGGCACATGAATCGCCTTGCCGGTCAGGCCACCGATGGCAAACGTCTCATCCTCTTCGAAAAGGTGGTCGAACTGCGACCCGTCGAGCCGGAACTCAGGTTCCAGGTTGAAGAGAGTCTTGAACACCCCCTGCACACGGCGAATGTTCTGGCCGATGGCGATACGGCCGCCGAGGTGGCGTTTGAGGTAGGGCGCCGCAGACAGGTGGTCGGCGTGCGCATGCGTCTCGAGAATCCACTCGACGTGCAATTCGTGCTCGTGCACGAAGGCGATGACCTTATCGGCACTTGTCGTTGATGTCCGCCCCGCCTTGGGGTCGTAGTCGAGTACCGAGTCGATGATGGCGCACTCGGGACGCCCCTCCTGATAGACCACGTAGGTCACGGTCCAGGTCGCCGGGTCGAAGAACGGTTGAATGGTCGGTTGCATGCGTGCCTCCTTGGATGCAATACATTCTATTCACACACATTATATTTTTCAATATACTATCAAGACACAAAGTCTAGACGACCTATGGACCAGCCCCACCCCACCATTGACCTCGCCACGATGCAAGCCGCCGCGACGAACGCCTGCGCGCTGCTCAAGGTGCTCGCCAATCCGGACCGCCTACTGGTGATGTGCCGCCTGTCGCAGGACGAGTTGTCTGTTGGCGAACTGGAGGAACAGCTCGGCATCCGGCAGCCGACGCTGTCCCAGCAGCTCGCCGTGCTCCGTGAAAACGGTCTGGTGGCGACCCGCCGCGACGGCAAGAACATCTTCTATTCGGTGGCAAGCCCTCAAGCGCTTGCCGTGATGGCCGTGCTTTATCAACAGTTCTGCGCCAGTACCTCGGAGGACACGACATGCTGATTGACCTTGCCAACTTCACGCCTGGGCTGTCACTGGCCGGCGGACTCATCATTGGCACGGCGGCAGCCGTGCTGGTGCTGTTCAACGGCCGCATTGCCGGCATCAGCGGAATTTTCGGCGGCCTGCTCACCCTGCCCCGCAAAGATATGGCCTGGCGCCTGGCTTTCCTCGCCGGTCTGGTCGGCGCGCCTGTCATTGCAAGCCTGCTCGGCAAACCGGCCATTGCGGATATCCAGGCCAGCTGGGGCGAAATCCTGGCCGCCGGCTTCCTGGTGGGGCTTGGTACCCGCTACGCCAGCGGCTGCACCAGCGGCCATGGCGTGTGTGGCATCTCGCGCGGCTCCATCCGCTCGCTGGTCGCCACCCTGACATTCATGGTGGCGGGATTCCTCACGGTTTTCGTGCAACGGCACCTGATTGGAGGCTGACATGACCGCCATTACCGCACTGCTCGCAGGCCTGCTCTTCGGCGTCGGCCTGATGGTCTCCGGCATGGCCAATCCGGCCAAGGTACTGGGCTTTCTCGACCTTGCAGGAACTTGGGACCCGTCCCTCGCCTTTGTAATGGTCGGCGCGATTCTCCTTGGTTCGCTTGCCTTCCTGATTGCCAAGCGCCGCAAGCGCTCTTTCCTGGGGTTGCCCGTGCAACTGCCGGCCAGCACGACCGTGACGCTGCGGCTGGTGCTGGGCAGCGCCGCATTCGGCGTCGGCTGGGGGCTGGCTGGCTTCTGCCCGGGCCCTGCGCTGGTGGCCTTGGGCGCGGGCTATCCGAAGGCCGTTGGCTTTGTGGCGGCGATGGTGGCCGGCATGGTCGTATTCGAAGTCGCCGAGCGGGCCAAGTCGCCCCTGCAACGGGCGTAAGCGGGCCGGCACTTGGCAGCCATGTCCACCAAACACGTCTATTAAGCGGTAAATCGATGGAAAGCATCTTTGTCAGCAGCGCGATGCTCGGCGCCGTCGTTGGCCTCATCCTGGCGCTGACCGGCGCAGGCGGCGCCATTCTCGCGGTGCCTCTGCTGCTATTCGTGCAGCATCTTAGCGTCGCCGAGGCCGCGCCGGTCGCGCTGCTTGCGGTCGGCCTGTCTGCCGCAGTCGGGGCCTTGCTTGGACTCCGTGCAGGCATTGTGCGTTACCGCGCTGCCCTACTGATGGCGGTCGCCGGCACGCTGTTCTCACCCGTTGGCTTGTGGCTCGCCCACCGCCTCCCGAACGGCCCGCTGACGCTGCTCTTCGCAGCCGTGCTGGCCTTTGTGGCATTGCGGATGTTCCGGCAGGCGACCGTCAGCAAGCAGGAACACCAGACAGGACCCGGGCAACCCATTCAGCCTTGCCAACTGGATAACCGCACCGGCCGCTTTGTCTGGACTGCATCCTGCACCCGCGCGCTGGCGCTGTCTGGTGTTGGTGCCGGGTTTCTGTCTGGCTTGCTCGGCGTGGGCGGAGGCTTTGTCATCGTGCCGGCTCTGAAAAAAGCGACCAACGCTCCCGTACACGCTATCGTGGCGACGTCCCTCGCGGTCATCACGCTGGTATCCGCTTCCGGCGTCATCTCAACCGCCATTGCCGGACGAATGAACTGGCAACTCGGCGTGCCGTTTGCCGCTGGCGCCATGCTGGCCATGCTGATTGGTCGGCGCGTGGCCAGTCGGTTAAGTGGCCACAAATTGCAACAGGGCTTTGCGCTGGTATCCGGCTTGATAGCCATGGGCATGGTAGTGAAAGTCGCATTGGCCGGATGAATGCGAGCGACCAAATTACAAATAATCGATACAGCCCTCTCCTAGGAGACACCCGTGAACAGAATCAAATTGCATGCTCTAACCATCGCCTTGCTGGCTGCTGTCAGTGTGCCAGCACTCGCCCAGTCGCCGGGCGCGCCCATGTCCGTGCCTGATGAGGCGACGATTCCCAAGGGACCGATGGGAGATGCCATCAAGCGTGGCAAGGAGTTGCTGACGGATACCCACAAGCAACTTCCGAAAAATGTTGGCAACGGCTTGAACTGCACGAGCTGTCACCTCAACGCTGGCACCACCGCTTATGCATCGCCCTGGGTAGGCCTCGCCGGCGCATTCCCGGAATACCGCTCGCGCAGCGGCAAGGTCATCTCGCTGCAGGAACGCATCAATGACTGCTTCCAGCGCTCGATGAACGGCAAGCCGCTGCCGTTCGATTCGGCCGAAATGAACGCCGTCATGGCCTATATGAAGTGGCTGTCCACCGGCGTCCCGACCGGCACTAACGTCATTGGTCGAGGTTTCGAAAAGATTGATACCTCCCTGACGCCAGACCCGGTCCATGGCAAGGCTCTGTACGCCGCGCAATGCGCGTCCTGCCACGGCGCCGAAGGCTTGGGCACCAGGAACCCGGCAGGCGGCTATGTCTTCCCTCCGGTCTGGGGCAAAGACTCATTCAATGTAGGCGCAGGGATGGCACGCATGTACACCGCGGCCGCGTTCGTGAAACACAACATGCCGCTTGGCCAGGGCGGAACGCTGTCGGCCCAGGACGCAGTCGACGTTGCCGCATACTTCACGCAGCAGCCGAGACCGGATTACGCGGCGAGAGTGAAAGACTGGCCCAAGGGCGACAGGCCAAAGGACGCACGCTAGCCACGAGGGAGTGCCCCAGTACCACCAATTTAATGGGCTTGCGCTACATCATGACCACGTATCCGGCAATAAGCGAAACTTAATAGAGCTTTCGCTTTTCCCGTTGGATGCAGTCGAAAGCCAGTCCATGTTTTCGTCTGCCCAGCTTTCTTTATAAAAGGAGTCTGCCATGCAAGCAAATGTTGGAACCGTTGACCGAGTCCTCAGAATTGTCGTTGGACTGGTCTTGATTGGTCTGGCTGCGACCGGGCGCATTGGTGCCTGGGGCTGGATTGGCATCTTGCCACTCCTGACCGGCATCGTGCGTGTCTGCCCTGCCTATGGCATTCTGGGTGTGAAGACGTGCTCGACACCAAAGTCTGACGCAAAGTAATCCCGCTACAGCGCGTGAGCCGCTAACTTTCCGCTCGTGGCAATCAAGATGGCAAGTAAGCCGCCCGCCTCAATCCCCAAAGGAAGAAAATTTTATGAGTGGCATTCCTGAATTTAAGACGGTGGTGAAGGATGTGTCCGCGCAGATGCGGCACCTGCGCGAAAGCCAGCCGGATTTGATGACAGCCTTCAGCCAACTGGCTGCCGCCGGGACCAAGGAGGGCGCGCTCAGCAAGAAGACACGGGAGTTGGTGGCTCTCGGTATTGCCGTCGCCTGCCGCTGTGACGACTGTATCGGCTTTCACGTCCAGGCCCTTGTCAGACTGGGCACCACGCGAGCCGAACTGGAGGAGGTGCTGGGAACGGCCGTATATATGGGAGGCGGCCCATCGATGATGTATGCCACGCATGCGCTCGCGGCGTTTGAGGAATTCTCATCGTGATGAAGGTGTGAGGCTGCTCAGGCGGGTCGAGCAACCTCGTCTTATTCGGCCGCGCCTCGGCCTGCAGGCCAAGGCGCGGGCCCCGCTCAGCGTTCTGGAACACTCACGGTTGGCCGATTTTCCAGCGTCCATTCAATCATCGAGCCATCATATAGACGGACCTGCGGAATCTTGAGGATTTCCGACATCACAAACCAGGCGCCGGAACCAAGGTGTCCGGTGTTGCAGTATGTGATGGTGGGGCCAGCAATGCGTACGCCAGACTCTGCGAAGATGGCTTTGTAGGCAGCCGGCGAAAGAAATTTCGCAACCCCGCCTTCCGTTTTTAACTGGACATCCGGTGGGAACGGACGAGCTCCGGGGATATGCCCATACCCCTTGACGTCAGCTCGCTTCACCAACCCATAGAATTGGGGCAGGTCGCGAGCATCCACCAACTGAGTTCCCTCGTCCTTGACCGCTCGAGCCACATCTTCCGATTCCGCCAGCAGGTCCTTGTTCTCACCTGTGCTGACCCAGTTCCCTTTCACAGGCACATTGGCTGCGTTGCTTACGGCGCGCCCTTCCCTGAGCCAACCGGCTAGTCCGCCATCGAGGACAGCCAAATTCTTCTCACCGTAATACTTGAACTGCCAGTAGAGCCTGGTCGCCTGCTCGACATCCGAGGGATTCTCACCCACCGGAACAAGAACGATTGACTTATTCGCCACGACACCGGCGGCTTGCATCAATTTCTCGAACTCGGCCTTCTCCGGGTTCATGAACTTCACAGTCAGGTTTCCAATCTTTCGGTCAGTCCGGATGGTCTGGAAATCCACGGCCAGTGCTCCGGGAATATGCCCGCCCGGCACGACCATGACCTTGCGCCCGGTCTTCGCGTCCGTCTCGTAGACGGGTTGTGACGCGAAAGATTTGGTATCGCTCCGGATATCGACTATCTGTACCTCACGACCATGTTGCGCCAGCCACGCTGCGTTGACTAAGGCCCCGGCAGTTCGAGCGCCAGAGCCGTGCCAGCCGCAGTTAAGCCAATCAACAGCAGGCAAAATCCTCGCATGGTGAGTCTCCTTCTTTTTCAATGTCAGCCCATCTGGCACTGAATTCTGCGTCGATTTGCAGCAGGCGCTCGGGGACATTAACTGGAACCTCGGTAATGATGTGGAGGCTTCTGTCTTCCAGAGCAGTCTCGCTTCCATGCCTGCGCGCATGCGCCGTCATGATGGCATCACGCTGCTCCAGCAACGTCCCGATACTGTCTCGGTAAATGCATATCATTGCGGTCAACCAGCGTGCGACCGGCGCCAGTCGGCCTGTGGTTGCGAGGCCGAAACCGTCCAGCATCCGCGCCAGGCTTGATGCGGGAAGCCAGTCCTCCCCCGTGACCCAGCGATTGGTCGTGAACAGCCGAAGCGCCTCTCCTCTTGCCGTGATGGAGATGCCCGCCAGATGGCTGTAGCCGCTTCGTCGCCCCCTTGTGCCGCCGCTCGGAACAAACAGGTGGAAGTGTCCATGCTCGTCCTTCATGCTCTCCGACGCAGAGTGGGCGTGATAGTAGGCAATGGCCCCAGTTTCCTTATCCCGGATATTGGCGGCGGGATAGTGGTTCCATTCGACGAAAACCCGGCTACCCGCGAGTGCCGCGAGCGCAATACTCTGCCCCCGCCTGGCGTAGCTCGCCTGAATATTCAGCAGACTTTCGGCAGCCAGATAACGGCGGCCGAGTTCGCTCGCGTCCATACCCGTTCAGCGAGTGGGAGCGCAGGGACTACCTTGGGTTACCGGGCCACGAGGCTTTGACGGCGCGCATGGATTCTGCCCCGTGCTGCGTTGCCCCGGAGCGCACGGACTGCCCGAGGTGCCTGCCCTCGTCCGACCTTTGGGTGTACCTGGGCTGGCCATCTGCCCACTCCCAGCCTGGGGAGAACTGCTCCCGCGTTGTGTTGCCGTATCGGCGGCTGTAGCAGCGGGAGCCGCTGCTGCACAACTCATGGCGATCGCGAGGGCCTGCACTGCTTGCGTCAACCTCCGCCCGGGCATGTTTGCCGATTTCATAAGCGTACCCCAGTCGATGAAGTGTTTCGCGCTGGTGTGTCGGTGGCCATGACCTGTTCTGCCGTCATGGGCCCGTTAAGGCGACGCTCGAACCGAACGCCGAGCCTGAACAGCAAAAAGGCGATGGCAATTAGTGCTGCCAATATCAGCCACGTTGGAACGCCGAGCGCCTCTGGCAACGTATCCGCGCCGCCGGTATCGCCCAGGCTGGTCCAGCCGCCGATCGCAGGAAAAAATAAAGCAAACGAAGCTGTGCCGATGACCATGCCGACTCCGAAAAGAAGGGCATCGACACGCCCGGAAAGAAGGCCAACAACAGAGGTTCCGGGGCAGTAGCCACCAATTGCGAAGCCGGCTCCCAGCATGGCCCCACCAATTGCCACGCCCCCCAGATAGGCGGGGGGGACGAACACCTTGCCCACATCAAGGACATCAGCCTGCGCAAAAAAATGCAGGCCGAGCGCGGCGACGACGATGGCCGTAAACATGACCTTGAAGACGGACCAGTCGGACAGCCTGAACTGCGCAGTCAACTTGCATGGGCTTCCGAACCCTGCGTTCTCCAGGACGTATCCGAACAGGAATCCGCAGAGTAGCCCCGATGCAAGGCCTATATCGTTAGCGGGAAATATCATTGCGGACCTCCTTTCACCACGCGGCTGACGATGAGGCCTGCGACAAAGAACGCCAGCAAGAATACAAAACCGGCCTCACCAAGAACTGCAGAGCCGGATAACCCCATCCCGCTGGTGCACCCGGAAGCAACTCGGGCACCAAATCCCGAGAGGGCACCGCCGACAACGGCAAGGAGGCTACGGCCTACGGCTCCGTACGGCCGCCTGCCATCCAGGTGGATGCGAAAACGGCCAGCGCTCCAGCTTGCACATAGGGCTCCAAGCGCTACCCCAAGAACCTCCCATGTAATCCAGTTCGCGAGTGGATTGCCAGATCCCAGGAGCGGACCGAGGTATTCGTTGCCTTGCGTGGCCGCAGGTGCGAGTTCCCCACCTAGCCAGGCAGCAAGACGGGTCGTGAAGCCAGACGCGCCAAGCCCGTGCCCGGTCAGCAGGAAAGTCAGGAGTAAAACAAGCCCCAGCGCAACGCCCGCAAGCAGAGGTGACCAGAAGGGGCGTATCCGCCCGGACGCTGCTTTGACCATGGTTGACGTCATTGGGGTTACCGCGGCACCTGCCTCCACATCTGATGGTTAAGCATCATTTGCTCCATCATAAGGTAGTGAAGGTCTGCGTATTGGTCCGACATATACTGCCGCTCTCTCACCTGCTCCGGCGTGAGCTTGGAATAGTAGCCCCCCATCCCTTGCCACCCCATCCCAGGCCCGCCCATCATGCCCCCGCCGTGCATTCCCGGGCCACCCATCATGCCGCCACCCCGCATTCCGGGTCCTCCCATCATTCCGGGCCCCCAAAGCCCACGCATCATGCCCATCGTGGCCTGCATCGTCATCCAATGGTCCTCAAGCAGTTTCTGTCGCTCCTTCGGGTCCTGGGTTTGCCGAATCTTTTCCATCTCGTCCTGCATCTGCTTTATGTTCGCGCGGACCTGCGCCACCTGCTTGTCGAACTCAGCTACGTTAACCTTCTCTTGAGTCGTTTGAGCGCCCTTGCTCGCGGGCTTCGCTTGCTGTGCGAGCGCGGGAGCAGTAGAAAGTACCAACGCGGAAAGAACGGATATCAGAGTTACATTTTTCATTTTCTTCTCTTTCATATCGGTTGAGATAAATTCGGTTTTCCATGCGGCATGAGAGGTCATTGACCTAGTACGGCAATCCCTCTTCGATAGGCAGGGAGGGGTCCCTGGACCATTCATTCCACGAGCCGAGATAAAGGCGAACGTCCCTGATACCGGCCTCCTCCAGTGCAACAAATGTATTGGAGGCTCGCGCCCCTTTGAAGCAGAACACAACAACCGGGGTATCAGGACGAATACCCACGGTGGCACACTCGGCAAGAATTTCTGCGGGCGACTTGAACATCTGCCCAGCGGGGGTCGGCTTCATCATTCGATACCACTCCAGCCAGACGGAGCCGGGAATGCGGCCATTTCGGGGGCAAAAATCCTTGCCATAAGGAGACGAGCTTGCGGCAATCCATTCATCGACGTCGCGTACATCGAGCTTCACGATGTGCGGGTCTGCAACGGCGTTCTTCATTCCAGCCAGGTCGACAAGGATGCTGCTGCCTGCGCCCGTATCTGGGGGAAACTCGGAAGGAGTCGGCGCAGGGACTTCGGTCGTGCTTGGCAGCGCGGCGGCACGCCATGCACTGTAACCGCCGTGAAGTACCTTGATTTTGTCGCGGGGATAGCCGAGATGTCGGAGCAGCACATAACCCCGACAGGACTGGCCAAATCCAGTTGTCATCGACTGTTCGTAGATGACGGCCGTCTCCTGTCCTGACAGTCCAGCCTTCGCAAATGCCGCAGTGAATGTTTCGCGCAAGGTGGCAAGACCTTGTGGTGTTGTGGTCGCCAGATAGGTAAATATCTCATGGATATTCACCGCGCCTGGCAGATGGGCTTCGGCGTAACTTGCTGCGTCTCTTGTGTCGATGAGTACGACCGGCCCGGACTTCACTAGCTGCGCCAACTCCGCCGGTGAAATAAGAACTCTCTCGTGCATGGCAATCTCCCACCTGACTTGGCCGGTGTTTGGTCCGAAGACAGGACCACATGCCGACGTGGCGCGGCGCCTACCGATTGAATCTAGGCGAAGACGGATAGACCACTTTGATGCTCATCAAAGTAAAACCCAGTGGGAACCCTTCTGAGGCAGTAGCGCCACCGGGTAATGCGGACTGACTTGTTTCGTTAAGAACGTGGCCGACGCTCGGGCGGTCAAGAATCGCTCTCACCTTACAAGTACGCGAACGCCTGGTTGTTCCATCCTGCGGGGGACGGCGGCCCAGTGCAGTTCCTTTTGCGGCTCGTCGCTATATCCCTTCTTGATTCACCTCCTCGACGTCGCTCGCCCATTTAGGGGTGAGGCTGATTTATGCCGCAATCCATACATTCTGGCGAATTCGCCTGAGCGATTCACCCAAGATTTGTTTTTCCGCAACTGCTTGGCGCCCTTGCCGCGACATGCTTGTTTTGTTGGCTGTTGCCCGCAGCCTCGTCCAAGACTCCGAAAGGAAGTCATCATGAAAAAGCTGGAAGTGTTTGACCCCGCCATGTGCTGCTCGACTGGCGTCTGCGGCATCGACGTCGACCCCGTACTGGCTCAGTTTGCAGCGGACCTGAAGTGGGTCGAAGAGCATGGCGTCATGGTGGCGCGCTACAACCTGGGCCAGGAGCCGCAAGCGTTCGTGGCCAACCCCGCCGTGGTCAAGGAGATGGAAGGCGGCATGGACCGCCTGCCTATCATTGCCGTCGATGGCCATATCGTCTCCACCGGCATGTACCCCTCGCGCCAGCAACTGGCGCAGAAGCTCAACATCGCGCTGACGACCGCCGAGAAGCCCCGCGTCAGGCTGGGCGGCTGCACTCCCGGCTCCGGCTGCTGCTGAAGCGGAGGCGCTATGTCCATGCCTTCGACCAGTACCCGCTACCTGTTCTTCACCGGCAAAGGCGGGGTCGGCAAGACCTCGCTGTCCTGCGCCACCGGCCTGGCACTGGCCGAATCCGGGAAGTCGGTGCTCATCGTCAGCACCGACCCGGCGTCCAACCTGGACGAGGTACTAGGCGTGGGCCTGAGCCAAGTGCCGACGGCCATACCCGGGGCCAGCGGTCTGTTTGCGCTGAACATCGACCCCGAAGCCGCGGCACACGCCTACCGCGAACGCATGGTGGCGCCCTACCGAGGCATCCTGCCGGCGGCGGCAGTCCAGAGCATGGAGGAACAATTCTCCGGCGCGTGTACCGTCGAGATTGCCGCGTTTGATGAATTCTCGAAGCTCCTGGGTGACCCATCTGCCACGGCCGAGTTCGACCACGTCATCTTCGATACCGCCCCCACTGGTCACACACTGCGGCTGCTGACCTTGCCTTCGGCATGGGACCAGTTCATCTCCTCGTCCACGGGCGGCGCCTCCTGCCTCGGTCCACTGGCCGGCCTGGAAAAGCAAAAAGCGCTGTATGCGGCTACCGTCGTGCAACTCTCCAGTGCAGCTGAGACAACCGTTATCCTGGTTGCCCGGCCCGATACCGCGTCGTTACGCGAAGCCAACCGCACACGCGCCGAACTGGCCGACCTCGGAATACGGAATCAGAGCCTGGTGGTCAATGGCTTGTTCTCGGATGCATCCTCGGATGACCCGATTGCGACCGCCATGGCGCAGCGGGCGGCCGAGGCGCTGGCAAACATGCCGGTGGAACTGGCTGGATTGCCACAGACACGCATTCCCTTCCTGCCGCGCGGGACCGTCGGCCTGGAGGCGCTGCGCGAGATGGCCCACCCGGAGACCGTTGCGCCTCCGACCGGCCATGAGACGCCCGAAACTAGCTTACCGCCTGGTCTGAACGGTCTGGTCGAAAAGATGGCCTGCGCCGGCCACGGCGTCATCATGACGATGGGCAAAGGTGGCGTGGGCAAGACCACGGTAGCCGCAGCCATTGCCGTTGCACTTGCAAACAAGGGCCACCCGGTTGTGCTGTCGACGACCGACCCGGCCGCACATATCGCTGCCACGATCGACGGTGCGATTCCAGGCCTGACTGTGAGCCGTATCGACCCGTCCCAGGAAGTGCGGCAGTACACCGAAGAGGTGCTCGCCAAGTCCGGTCAGCAACTGGACGCCGCCGGGCGTGCGATGCTCGAAGAAGACCTGCGTTCGCCATGTACCGAGGAGATAGCGGTGTTCCGGGCTTTTGCGCGTACGGTGGACGGAGGCAAGAACGGATTTGTCGTGCTGGACACGGCCCCCACCGGCCACACCATCTTGCTGCTCGACGCAGCCGAGGCGTATCACCGCGAAGTAATGCGCACCCAAGGAGATATGCCTGAGGCCGTCCGACAGCTGTTGCCGCGCCTGCGCGACCCTGACTACACGCGGGTGCTCATCGTTACGTTGCCGGAGGCCACACCGGTTCACGAGGCAGAGCGCCTCTGCAAAGACTTGGCGCGCGCAGGCATTAAGCCTTATGCGTGGGTCATCAACCAGTCGCTCCTGGCGAGTGGAACGACCCACCGTGTACTGTGCCAGCGCGGTGCCTATGAGGTGCCGTTCATTCGCCGTGTCGCGGACCAGCTGTCGCGTGAATGCGCGCTCATACCGTGGCTCGCCGAGGCCCCGGTCGGGCGAGCGGGCCTGGAACATCTGATCACTCGGCAGCATTACGGCGAGGCGCAATTGTCTTCAGTGAGGTAACACCCGCCATGGTCAATGCCGACATGACCAAGTCGGTCGGCATGGTCGGCGCCATCGACCAACCGACGACCTTGCGCGAGTGCAAAGCGCCGAACGGCCGTTTCACCAAGCTCCAACGACCGGCAAACGTCGCTGACCGATAATCCTTGGTCTCACACCATCCGTACTACTTCCAGCTTGATGCTGGCGTCAAACTTTCGGCGCTTGTCATCTATCTTTTTTCCTCGTCGATTCCGGATTGTCCTCCTATCGACCTGTCCGAGGAAATTAGACCACCACTGTCCAAGTAAGACAGCGCCGGCCCGAACTGTTAAGTTCCGAAAAGAGTCACTGGGGACTGCGACAACTTGATGACAAAACACGCAAGTCATAGCCTGCCCTTCGGGGATGGGACCGTGAGTTCCGAGCATGAAATTGAGAAACAGCCTATACCGCTTCTACCAACACCAGGCTCGCAGTTGTTGGCGCCTGTGTACCAAGGTCACCGCCTGATTAAGGTGTCTACGTTCGCTCCGGCATGGAAGACTTTTTTGAATCCGTCCTCTGACGCATTGCGCCGAAGGCTCGCCCCCATTTGGGTGCAAAGTGCGCAGCGGCTCGCCGCGAGGCATCCCCCCGTTAATGGGTTAAGTTGCCAGGCGATACCCATCCATTAAACAATTTTTAATTCTCGCTTGAATAAAAAGAAATGAAAAACTGCTAACCACCCCCTTGCTGCGGTCATCTTCAAAGTGAAATCGGCATGTATAGTTAGGTGCGGACGATGCCGTTGGGCCCGCGTGGCTTGGCCCTGTGTACACCGATCCGGCAGAGATAAGAATTCCGGCAGCTGGCGCCTGACGCGCCGACACTAAGACTGGCCGGAGCACAAAAAGAAATTTTCGGGATGACGGAACATGGTGAACGGGACAACGCATGCGAAGGCATTGCAGATCGATCCAATGCGCGCACAGCCTGGCCTATGCGCGGGCCATCCCGCTACTGCACAGCAGTTCGTGCTCAAATTGCGCCCGAAGCGCTCACGCCGCACGCGGCCTTTCGCCACGCTCCCCGACAAACCCGCAATTTCGGCGAAGCCCACATTACCAGCGATACTCAGGCGCCATGGAGCGACGGCCACTGATGCTCCCCGCCGGGCATTCGCCTGTATGCCCGCCGCGGGCCGACGCCGCGCGCGCGACGAGTGCGGCGAGTTGGCGCGCGCGCTGCACGACGACCTCGCGCAAATCCTCTCCTATGCGCTGATACAGCTGGACATTGCCCAGGCAGCGTCACCCGATGCCATGCCATGGCGCGACGCCGCGCTGCGGCACAGCCGCGACCTGATCAAGGATGCCTTGCGTACCACGCGCGATGTGATTGGCGGCCTGCAGGACGTAGCCCAGCCCACCGCCCCTACCTTCGATGCGCAATGCGTGCTTCTGGCCGCCGAGATGGGCCGTCTCACGCGCCGGCCCATCGACTTCGATTGCGCGCCGATCACGAGCACCCCGCCCGCCTCGGTCTGCAAGGTGCTGCTGCGTGCCGCGCGCGAGCTGCTTGCCAATGCCTGCAAGCATGCGTCCGGTGCGCGCATCGTGTTGACCCTTCGGCAGGAGACGCACCAAGGTGTCGCATGGACGGTGCTGACCGTCCGCGATAATGGCCCCGGCTTCGATCCCGCCGTGCTGCGCACGGATCAACGCGGCCATTTCGGGCTGCGTCGCCTGCCGGCCATGCTGCGGCAGATAGGCGGTTCGTTCACGCTTGATACCCGTCCGGGTACCGGCGTGTGCGCGCAGATCCGCTGGGCCCACGCCGAGAGGACGTGATGAGCATCCGCGTGGTGGTCGCCGACGATCACGGGATGATCCGCGAGGGGCTGGTCTCGCTGCTGCAGCGCGAAGCCGATATCAAGGTACTGGCCCAGGCCTGCGACGGCATGGAACTGCTGCATCTGGTGCGCTCCCACCATCCCGACCTGGTCATCCTGGACCTTGCCATGCCCGTTCTCAACGGCATCGAGGTCATGCGCCGCCTGCGCGCCGATGAAACGCCGTGCAAGCTGCTGTGCCTGTCCGTGAACAATCAGCACCGGGACGTCATCGCCGCGCTCGATGCGGGCGCCTCCGGCTATGTGCTGAAGGAAAACTCGTATGACGAACTGTCGCGCGCCATTCGCCGCGTCATGGCCAACCAGATCTACCTGAGCGGCGAACTGCTCAGCGGCGTGCTGAACGCCGTGCGCCAGGCGGCCACGCCCGAGCCCACGCAATGCCTGCCACAGCTCACGGCCCGGGAACGCCAGGTGGCGCAGCTGTTTGCCGAAGGCCATAGCACCAAGTCGATCGCGCGCATGCTGTTCCTGAGCGACAAGACCATCGCCAGCCATCGCGAGAACACATTCCGCAAGCTCGGCATCCACAGCATCGCGGAACTGACGCGCTACGCCATGCGCGAAGGGTTGAGCCAGTAGTCATCGTGCGCATGAGAGCTGCTGAAACAAGCGCGATCAGTGCGGGGCAGGAAACGGCGACTAAATGTCCTTCTTGTCCGTCGTGCCCTTTGTTTCCTTCGTATCCTTCGCGTCTTTCATTGCCTTCGCGTAGTCTTCGGAGCTTGTGAAATTCGGCTTGCCGGCGCGCCCGCGGATGTAGCCCAGGTGCCATTGCGCGAACCTGCCCTTCAACGCCCCACCGCTCACTTCTTCGCGCGCCTCCGGTATGGTCACGGCCGGTCGTTTTCCGCTTCCCTCGGTGTAACCGGCAATCACCTCCTCCGCGCTGGACCGGCCTTTCTTCTCGGCATCAGTAGGATTGACCAGCGTCTTCTTGTTCAGGGTATCGTCAAACGCTTGCCAATACGCACTGTATTGGCTCGCCTGGGCCTGGAACGAGGCGAGGCCCGTCAGCGCAGTCTTTGTCCCCGTAGCCCCGCCGTAGCCTCCTTCCGGATGGTGTTCAATTTCTACGACCCATTCGGGCTTGATGTGCTCGAGATATAGCTCCCGATTCTTCCTGACGCTGGCGCCATACTTGTATTTGTTCGAATCGCCGACGTTAGTGCTCATCCCCTTCACTTTCTCGGTGACCAGATCCCGGGATATGAGCCCCTGATCGCTATAGTGATTCAGGAACAAGACATCGGCGGGCACTTTAGCCAGATCGATCTTCAGGCGGAAGCCATCGGCGACACGGAAGTTCTCTCCCGCGTTGCCGATGGTGCCACCCGCCTTTTCGGTCGAGGTCAGGCTGACACCGCGCTGCTCGGGGCTGCTTCCGAGCATCTGATGGGCCATCGCAATTTGCACGGGAGTCAGATCCGAGGTCCCTCCCCCACTCGCCACTTCTTTGCGAACCTTTGGGGTGGATATCGCCGGGTCAGCCCGCTCGCCACCGGCCTGCAGGTATTGCTGGAATCTTCCAGTCATCTTTTCAGTCTTGAAGAAATCCATCATCTGGTAGTAATTCTTCTCGACATAGGCATAGCGGCGCGTCTTCACGCCCTTGTTGTCATTGACGTATTCCTTGACATCCCCCTCGGCGGTCCTGACATCCTTGAGTCCCTTCTTGAAGAAGGTGTCCCGTTGTCCCTCCGTCTTGGCGTTCGCCGCGTAGGCATCCTCCACGCCGAGGAGCAAGGTGGCGACCCTCACCGGCGCCGCCATGCCTTCCCCCTGGTAGGAAATCTCCTTTGTGTCCGCCTTATAGGTCAACCCGGGTTTCTGCTTCAGCTTGGCCATGAGCAGGTTCTCTTCGTCGCCCATCGTTTCCAGCGCCATGGCATACGAGAGGTTCGCGCTTCCTCCCTTTTTCTTGTCGTACTCCGCGCCCTTGATGTGCTCATCCATCCATGCGGTTTTTGCGCTATGTCTTTCCTTCCTTACCTCGGCCCAGGACTCCTTGACGAGCCGGATTCCCGTTGCAATATCCGCGTTGCCGCCGTCTTCTTCGAACTGGAACGCCAGCTTCACGCCACCGGACCCCTTGGCTTGCACGATGGGGGCGGCGGCAGACGACCCCGCCCGCTGTGCAGGGCCCCGCATCGAACGCAGAGTGCCAAGCCCGGCGCCCTGCAGGACCGCTCGCGCGCCCATCCCGTCCGCTTCCTTTTCCAGCGCCGCGTCGTCGTTCAGGCCGACGCCCGCCATCTGCGTGGTTGCCCTCACGCGTCCCTGCCGCTGCTGCACGACATGCCATGCCTCATGGGGCAGGTGCTTTTCCTGGCCGGGGCCCATATGGATATGGTTGCCCTGCGCGTAGGCAAACGCATTGAACTGCGCTGGCTGCGCGGAGTTGTAGTGCACCCGCACATCGTCCATGGCCATTCCGGAAAGTGTCTCGATGCCGGACTTGAGTGCCTCGGGCATGCCGGTCCGGTTGCCGCTCGCGCTCGCCGGCGCACCCGGCGCAGTTTCCGCGCCCAAGCCGTTCAGGCGCGCCCGCTGTGCGGTCATGCGGGGGCTTTCCTGCACGGTGGTGGCGTCGACACCGTGCGCGCCGGCGGACGACCTGGACTGCTCCGCAGCTTCGCCAGCCCGCTGGACCGGTCCCGCGGGGTCCTGGACTCGCTTCTCGTAAGCCTTCATCGTGAAGTCCTCTTGCGGGAACGGCCGAATGAAAACGTCAGCACCGCTCGATGGCAGTGGATAAGCGGTTGTGCATGTGCCGGACTACCTGACTCAGGGATGCGGCACGCGCGGCTTCAGCAGCGGCACCAGCATCGTGACAAACACCACCGCCAGCACCGCGAACAGCAGCCGCTTGCTGAAATCGGCAGACGCCAGGTCCGGATCGCAGCGCAGCAGCAGTCCGCCAATCACGGCCGGCACGATCCACGCCAGCGCAAGGTACAGCTGGAACGGACGCCCCAGTGCGCGCACGCGGCACGAAAACAGGAACAGCAGCAGCGAGACCAGCGCGACGCCCAGCAACACCCAGAACATCGCGCGCAGCGCCCAGCGCCAGTCGCAAACCAGGTTGCACGTTGCGCCTTCGCGCGTTTCGTCGGCCAGGATGGTGCTGCGCACGGTGGTCTCCACCACCTGCGCCGTAGCCGCATCGGCCGCCGGTTGCGGCCACAGCGCCACGCCGCCGAAGTTGTCGTTGAAATAGGCCATGTCGTCGCTCATCTGGCGCACGCCCGCACTTCCCGCCGACACGAGCGGCACAATGCGCCGCACGACGATGGCACGGTTGGTGCCGGCCAGGTCGGCCGACGCTTCCACCGCCTCGCGCAGCGCCTTCTTGCTGAAGGTGGTGGGTTCGGGCAGCGCGACGATATACCTGACGGTCACGTTGGTCTGGCTGCGGTAGCCGCCGGGTCCGGCCATGATGCGTCCGTCCTGGTAAGGCGGGTCTTCCGCCTGCACCAGGTAGTCGAGCAGGCGGCCGAATGTCCACGAGGCGCCGGCGGGTGCCGGTGCGGCGGCAGGCGCGGCGGACGGGCGCCCTTTGGCAGGCGCGGCGGCAGGCGGCGATGCCGGCTTCGCGGTCTCGTCCACATGACGCAGCGCCGGCACGAGATCGCCAGCCGGAAGCATCAGGTTCAGCATGTATTGGCGCTTGCCGCGGCGCATCTCGGCGATAAGCGTCTGGATCAGCCGGTGCCGGAAATCGTCGAACGCCGCGTAGCGTGGGTCGCCCGGTATCGGCGCCTGGTCAAGGAACAGCGTGATGCCGTCGCCCAGGTGGCTATCGCTGGCGAGGCCGGGAATGCGGTCCTCCCAGCGGCGTTCGAACCGGTTCAGCGGCACATCGATCATTCTCACCGCTTGCCGGGCCACCTGCTCGGCTACACGGCGACGCTGCGCCTCCGGCAGCCGCAACAGGAACTGCCAGTCGCGGCGATAGATGGTCACATCCAGCTTGCTGCCATAGCGATGTGCGGCGCGCAGGAAGTCCAGCTGTGCCGCATCGGGTTGCAGCGGCGTGATATTGCCGTCGTCGTCGAATGGCTGCGCATAGCCCATCAGCCGCTCGTACAGGCCGAAGTCGAGGGCGGGCCCGTGCTTGGGATCGCTCCAGTTCGGCACATAACCGTAGACCGCGCCGCTAGTAGGTCCCACCAGGCAGTTGCAGCCCGTGCCCGACCACGGCGGTGCCGTGACGATGGTCGCGTCGTGGGGCTGCATGGTCTGTTCGATCAGCCACGCGCGCACGCGCACCGGCATCAGCGTGGCCGGCAGATCCTGCCATTTGACCGGCGCCTCGGACAACTGCGGCGGCGTCTTCGGTGCCGGGCCCTGCCAGGCGGTGGCGCAATGCTGGCGCCATTGCTCGGCGTCCGGAGCGTTCTGCCGCGTATCCAGCGCCACCCGTTCGGTCAATGCGGCGGCTTGCGCGCAAACGCGCGCATCGAGTGCAGCCGCGAACAGCGCCCGCGTCGGATAGTCCACGTTCAGCATCGGCTTGAGCAACGTGGCCAGTTGCGATGCCCCCGCCTCGCTCAGTTCGTCGAGACCGTCGGCATCCGGCAACGGCGCGGCCACCGCCGACGCGGGCTGTCCGCCACTGCCGGCACCATCGCCGGCCCCACTTCCAGCCTCATCGGCCGCCCCTCCGGCCTGCGCATCGGCGGACTCCGGCGGTGGCGGCGGCGCAATCTTCGCGAGCACCGCCTCGGTCAGGCGCCAGCTATCGATTTCGGTGCCGCTGCGCAGCGACGTCTGCGTCGCCACGATCGGCACGTGCTGGATGGCGGGAATGGCAGCCGGCGCCGACGCGGCCGGTGACGCCGGCCCCGATGTGCGCGGGCCGATCACGTTCAGCGCGAACTGCTGTCGCACGCCCTGCCCCCAGCGGTCGCGCAGTTCCACCGTGAAGGTGCGCCGGCCACGTTGCGACGTGGTGCCGCGTACATTGCCATTCGCATCCAGCGTCAGGCCATCGGGCAGGCCTTTTCCCACCTCGCTGAACACGTAGGGCGGTTCGCCACCCGTGGCCTGGAAGCGGTAGGCATAGGGCACGTCCACCCGTGCCGATGGCAGGCTGGTGACCGCCGTCTTCTCGAAAGCCAGAGGATCGGCATCGCCCATGCACATCTCCGCAGCGGACTTGCCCGCCACACACGCCGTGCTGCCGGCAGCGGGCACCGGCGCAACAGGCGCGAGCGACGGCGCGCCAGTAACACTGGAAGCGCTGGAGACGCTGGAGGCGCCGGCTGCGGCCGGCGCGGAAGCCGCGGCGGCGGACGCAGCGGTCGCCACGGCATCCGATGCCGCCACCGGCGTGGCGCCCGGCGCGAGCCACAGCAGTCCCGCGCCCACCGCGAACAACGCCATCACCAGGCCACGACGCGCGTGCTTCATGCCGTCCTCCCTTCCTTGCGCAGTTCGCGGGCAATGCCCAGCCGCAGATGCTCGGCAGTGAACTGTGTCGCCGCTTCGCGGCTCGCCTGCAGCACCGCATAGCGCAGCACGTTCACCATGGCGCCGCCCGACAGAGCATGCTGCTCGGCCAACGACGCAAGGTCCACATCGGCGGCGACGCGCCCAGGCTCGCGGATCAGGCTGCGCCAGAGCCGCAGCCGCTGGGCCACGTCGGGCATGGGGAAATAGATCATGGATTGAAAGCGGCGCGAGAACGCCTCGTCGATATTGGCGCGCAGGTTGCTGGCCAGGATCACCGTGCCCGCAAAATCCTCCACGCGCTGCAGCAGGTATGCCACTTCCTGATTGGCGTGACGGTCGTTGCTGCTCTGCGTGGCCGATCGCTTGCCGAACAGCGCATCGGCCTCGTCGAAGAAAAGGATCCAGTGCCGGCTTTGCGCCTGATCGAACACGCGTGCCAGGTTCTTCTCGGTTTCGCCGATGTACTTCGACACTACCATCGACAGGTCGATGCGATACACGTCGACATCTGCACTCTTGCCCAGCAGCGTTGCCGTCAGCGTCTTGCCGGTACCGGGCGGCCCATAGAACAGGCAGCGGTAGCCGGGCTTCACGGCCTTACCGAGGCCCCACGCCTGCATCAATGCGGCCCCATCTCGCAACCACGCCTGCACCACGGCGATCTCGTCCATCACTTCGGGGTCCAGCACCAGGTCGTCCCAGTCCAGCGCCGTGGTAATGCGCCGCGCGGGAAACTGCGCGTTGTAGTCGGGCTTGTGCCAGGCACCGGTCTGCAACCGCTGCAGCGCCTCGGCGCCCACGCGCAGCGCGCCGCTCAGCTGCGGCTCGCTGCCCACCTCGCCATCAAGCTGCAGCAGGCCCGCCTGCACCAGCCGATGCTCGGGGTCGCAAAGCGCCAGTGCCGCCAGCCGGGCCTCGAGGTCGTCGCCAGCCACCACGAATGCGGCCGTTTCCCCGGTGGGCAGGAAACCCGCATGATGCAGGGCGCGGCAGCCGCCGAACTCGCTGAAGCCGCGGTCGAAATCGCGATTCTTCACGAAGAACAGGTCCAGCGCCGCCGGCCGCAGATGCGGCGCCAGCGCCAGCGCCAGGATCAATCGCTCGGTGGTATCCAGGGCAAACTGCCGCACCACGTCGGCCAGCGCACTGCCCTCGGGCAGGCCGGGCGGAGCCGGCCATACCAGCGCCCCGCCCGCGGCATCGCCGCCACCCTTGCCGAAATGATGCTGGAAGCGCAGCGCCAGCGCCGCTTCCAGCCAGTCCAGCTCCAGCCGCAGCGCCTGCGCGTGCAGCGCGGTATCGCGTTCAGCGCCAGTCGACATACAGCACCTCTTCCATCCAGGGCAGCTTGATCGTGGCGTACGACCACGGCAGGCGATCCAGCAACATGTCGAACGGGCCGGGCTTCACCACCAGCCGCCAGTGAAACCCGGCGTCGCCCTGCTCGCGCATAAGCCGCCCCTCGCGCTGCAGGAAGGTCTGGCGCAAGCCGGCCGGCGACGTATTGCCAAGTGCCCTCCAGTTGGCGATGACGGCTTGCAGCAGCCCATCGAGCAGCTCGCGTGTCGGCGCGTCCAGCGCGGTATGGGCCGCCAGCGGCTCGGTCAGCCGCATGCCGCAGAGCAGCTTCTGCAGCACGCATTCGGGTTCGCTGGCATCGTCGTGCCCGTGCACCAGCCACGCCAGGCAGCGCACCGCATGTGAGACGGCCGCCGCATTGCGCAACCGGCGATCTTCCAGCAGTCCCAGGCGGTCGAACAGGCGCTGGCAGTAGGTGGCCAGCAGCACCAGGCCCGCCGCGTCGACGTAGTGGGTATCGAACGGGCCGGACTTGGCGAGCCTGGCAAGTTCGGGCACGTCGTCTGCCGTGGCGATATCTGCCCGGTTCGCAACAGCGGGCGCCTGATGCGATTGCCGGTCCGACGCATCGCCCGGGTTCCGGGTCTGGCGCTGTGCAAGGTGAATGGACTCCTGCGCCTCGGCAGCGTCCGGCGTGCGGCGCAACGCACGACTTGCCGCCCGGAACCAGGCCGGTATGCCGCGCCTGGCGGGGGACACCGGTGCCGAAGCGGACTGCGGCGTTGTGGCGGCGGTGCGTCGGCCCCAGGCGCCGGCGATGTCGGCCACGTGCGAGAACCAGCGTTCCAGGCGCGTGCCCCCCGCCCCCCCATATCCTTCGGCCTCGCACCGGATCGACAGCGCATGGCGGCGCACCAGCCAGCCCGGCGTGACCGGCAGCGCGCGCACGAGCACATGGTCGGCCAGGAAGCGCCAATGGCTTGCCTGGCGCGCCATCGCGCCCTGGTGCGGGACCAGCGCCGATTCCACGCGCTGCAAGCCGTCGCTACACCGGCGCAGGGTTGCCACCTGGCGCGGATACAGCACGCCGAGCAGCGTCCAGCGCTGCGCGGGCCGTGTAGCGCCCAGCCAGTCGGCACACAGCGCCGGGTCGGCCAGCCACTGCCTGACCTGCTGGCGCACGCCGGCATCGCGCACCGCCGCCCGCTGTCGCGGCAGCGCCAGGATATGCACCAGGCGTTCCGCACGGGCCGTCACGCGATGCACGGCATGCCAGCGGCATGGCAACCCCGCATCGGCAAGCTTCGCGAACCCGGACACCTTCACCGGCGCGCGCGCTGGCGGATGGTTGCCTGCCGGCATGCCACGCCGATGGACGCGACCACCCAGGCGCCGTAGCGGCCGGGCCAGGTGCCGCAGCGCCGCGACTACCGCCGGCACGGTTGCCGGCGGGGAGACGGAAGGCCGCGCCGAATGATCGCGTCCCCGGGCGGCGGCCTCGCTCCACGCCTGCAGCAGGCTGACGGCATTGAGCGCGCCCGTATCGCGCCATGCCCGACGGATGGCCACTTCCCATAGCCACGCCGCATGCCAGTGCCAGGCGCGCGCATCGGCATCGGCATCGGCATCGGCATCGGCATCGGCATCGGCATCGGCATCGGTATGGGCGTCTGCATCGAGTTGCGCGATGCACGTGGCCACGGCATCGGCCACCCATTGCCAGCGGCGCGTCATCTCTAGCCACGGCTGTGCACCGGCACGGCCGCGGGCCATATCGATCATCGCGAGCAGCCCGACCTTGCGCGGCGCATCCCAGTGCATCGCCACTTGCCAGCGCCAGCTGCGCCGGCGCACGCGCCGCGCCAGCGCATCGCGCAGCGCGTGGGGCAATGGCAACGCGCGCCGCGAGGTGGGCGAGAAGAGCTCGTCCGGTGCATGGACTTCCGGCTGCAGGACGTCAGCCCGCGCACGCACGCCGCGCGGGCTCCGTCCCGATGCGCCGCCGTGCTGCCACGCCACCATTGCCCGCCGCCAGAGGCGCTCCCAGTCCTGCCGCGTGGCAGGCGGGCGCTCGCCCAGCGCAAGCTGCCGCAGGCTGAATGCCGACAGCCACGCCTGCAACGCCGACAAGCCGCCCGGACGCGTTCCGCCCGGCATGGCACCCTGCGCCAACGCCGCCAGCGCGAACTGCCGCAGCGATTCGGCCCAATGCGTGCCCAGCGGTGCGCCCGGCCGCGTGCCGGAGACCGCGCCAGATGCCGCTGCGCCGCCTGTCGCCAGCGCCCCCAGCACCTGGGCGACCACTGCCGCACCATGCCGCCTGATCCAGTTCGCGGTGCCTTCGCCCTGGCGCAGCACCAGCGCGCGCAGGTACGTGCGCAAGGCAACCGGCTCGCGCCGCGCCAGTTCGCGCAGCAGCAGCTCGACGGAACGGACATCGAGCGGCTCGCTGCCATCCAGCGCACGCGCCAACCGGTCCAGGGCGGCATCGAGCGGCCGCCGTGCCCGCAGCGCGGCGCCCTGCCCGATCTGTCTTGCCGCCATGCGATCCGCCGGCGCATCGCGCCGGGCCACGCCATCGCGATGCGCTTCGAGCGCCCGCATGCGGCGGCGCGGCGCCACTACATCGACCACCCCCAGCAGCAATTGCAGTTCCAGTGCCGATGCCATGTCGTCACCTGAGGCGTCCGGCCGCCGGCCGCTCATGCGCAAGCGCGACGGGCGCCATGCCCCAAGCCCGCCCTGCCCCAGCTGCAATGCCAGTGCAGTGCCCAGTTCGCGCTGCAGGCGCTGTATATCGTCGATGCTCAGATGCGCGCCGCGCTGGTCCCACATCGTCCGGAATGCCGCCAGCCGCCAGGCCTGCTGCAACTGCTGGACCTGGTAGATGCTCAGGCGTCCGCGCGCCTGCAACGGCACCAGCAACTGCGCATCGAGCGCATCCAGGCTGGCCGCCAGTTGGCGGTGGCGCACCGCCACCAGCGCTTGCAAGCCCTGGTAGGGCGTGATCTGGCTCAGGCGGCTCAGCACGTAGTGCGTCGGGTGCAGTTCGCGCAGCAGCGACCACAGCCGTGGGCCCGTGCGGCGCGCCAGCACGGCCAGCCACGCCGACAATCCACGCCCGGCAATCGCGCTGCGCGACCACGGCAGGTGGCCGTGCTGAAGGTAGAACAGGAAGTGTTCCAGGCGCTGGGGGTCGGAGGGTCGCGGCGCATCCCCCGTGGCAACACCGGCTGTCAACGCACCATCGTTGCCCTGCGCGTCGACGGCATCGCATGCGCCCGATGCCATCGACCGACGGGCACGCCACAGCGCCTCGCTGAGCTGGTGCTCCAGTATCGCGGCCCACTCGGCGAAACTGCCATGCGCAGCCAGCCGCCCGGTGTCGATTTCCAGCGTATCGAGCTGCCAGACCTCGTTGTCCGCGGACATCCGCGTGAACACGCGTGCGATGGTCTGGCGCCCCGGACCGTTGAGGAACGCGCTGATACGCGCCTGATGGACGTGTGCCGCGTCACGGTCGGCATCATCACGCGACGCCCAGACCAGCGACTCGATCGCATGGGTCGCGCGTCGGGGCGCCACCGAGCGTGGCGGTTGCCGGTTCATGGCCGTGCCTCCTGTGCACCGCCAGGCAGGGCCGCCAGCCGATCGCGCAATCGCTGCGCGCAGGCATCGACATCCGCCACCGTCTGCGCGCTGTCGTCCTTTGCATGCCGCACGCGGGCCTCTAGCCACGCTGCGAAATCGGCCTCGAATGCGGCCAGCGCATGGGCGTCGAGCCAGTGCACATCGGGCAGCACATGCGCGGGGCAACCCAGCGCGATGGTCTCCGCCGCCAGTTCGCGGAAGCTCTGGTCCGCGCCGCGTGCCGTCCAACCGGGCAGGATCACGCTGATGCGGTGCGCCTCGAACCCCTGGGCCAGGGCATTGGAGGGCGCGCTGGCCTGGCCAAGCGGTCGCAGCAGGACGTGTTCCACCAGATGCAGGCCCTCGGCATCGCGCTGCACGCGGCAAGCCACCTCGTGCAGGTAGAGCGCCGGCGCCAGCACGCCGCCCGGCCCGTCACGCACGGCCAGTTGCCACCAGCGGCCGTCCTCGTCCGGCCCGAGCCACAGTTCGGGTCCGGATGCGCCATCCACGCGGTGGTAGCGCGCGGCATGCGCCGCGCAGCGGAACAGCGGCGCCGGCAAGGCCCGCGGATCGAGGCTCGGGAGATGGAAGGCCAGGCGCTCGTGCACCTCGCCCATGGTCACGTCTTCCTCGTAGTGCGCCACGATTCGCGCGCGCATTGGTGGCCACATCACCAGCGGCACGGCATTGGCCGGAGCTTCGGTGTGCGGCGCGCGGCGCGGATCCGGGTCCAGCGCCAGGCCATGCGCGCCGGGCACGCCCGCCAGCAGGCGGCTGTGCGTATGCGCAAAGCCCAGCAGCAGCCCCACGCGCTCCTGCAGCGGCGCGGTATTGCCCCGGCGGCCCAGCGACGGGCGACCGTAGTCGAACGCCCCGCCCCGGTCACGCGTATGGCGCACGATCCGTAGCAGAAAGCGGCGCTTGCAGCTGTACAGGTGCCGCTGCCATGCGCCGGCGTCGAAGTACGCGCCAAAGCGCTGGATGCTGTGCTGGTCGCAGCTTTCGCCATGCAGCGCCAGCAGCAGGTCCAGCACGCGGCTGCGGCGGTCCAGCAAGTCGCTTTCGCTGTCAAGCCCGCCAGTGGCGCTCTGCGCCACACCATCATTGACGCCGGCCAGCCCCGGGATATCGCTGGCATCGAGGGGCGCCCACCAATAGCTTGCCTCGGGATTGCGCTCGATGCTGAACAGCTGGCGCAGATGCTGCAATTGCGCGTTGCCGTGGGCCAGCCATTGCTCCAGCAGCGCCAGGTAGGCGCCGAACTGGGCCTGCCGCCGTGCATCGGCACGGGGCGCCAGATGGTACTCGCGATAGAGCGGCGGCAGATGATGCCAGATCGACAGATAGGGCCCCTCCGGCAAATACTGCCCGGCCGGGCGCTTGAGCAGCCGGCCAGCGAACGGGGACGTGCGCGGCACGGCGGTGCTGGCCACGCGCTGCGCCTGCCTGGCATCGGACAGCCGTTCCAGCAACGTGCCGGTATCCACGTGCAGCAACGTGCCGCGCCGCGTGACCTGCCAGCCGGCGAGCATCGCGGGCGTGTCGGGCCAGCGCAACTGCATGGCCCAGTCGTCGCCATGCCATGGCAGGCTGTCGGCGTGGAACCCGGACTCATCGTCTTCTTCGCCTTCGTCGTCCTCGTGTCTCTCATGATCAGCCGCGTTACCGACCGGCGCCAGCGGCACCAGCCGCACCGCGCTGATATCGGCCACGCCGTCGATGCCGCGCAATGCCTGCGCCAGGTCGCCAAAGTACAGCCGGTTTGCAGGGTCGCGGCGCAGATCCTCGGCCGCGATCCATCCGCACTGCGCAACGGGGCCTTCGAACAGCTCCGCCGTGCCCAGCGGGTCACCGAACGCATCATGCTGCGCCAGCCTGGCCTGCAGCGGCTGTCGCGGCGGCGCGGCCGCCACGATATCGGCGCAGCGCCGCACCATTTCGACCAGGATGTCAGCCAGATCACGGGGCCCGTCCACGCTCAGGCGCACTTCCAGCGCACACCAGCGCGGGCGCAGCACCTGCGGCGTGCCGTACAGATCCTCCGCCAGGTTGCGCTGCGCGCGATAGGCGCGGGCGATCTCGCGAGCGGTGGCATCGCCGTCGCCATCGGTCACGCGCAACGCCATGTGCCAGCGGCCATCGCCCTCCGGCATCTGCAGCCGCAACTGGCGCACCGCCGGCACGCGATCGAGCAGGTAACGCAGCAGGTCGGTCTCGGTCGTGGGCCGGCACGGCAGCGCCTGTTCGGGGGCGTGCAGGGCATGGCGCCGGAAGTGGATGCGGCCATCGGGCGCGGTCAGCAGATCGGCCATGTCGGCCTGCGCGCCGAACACGCCTTCTGTCAGCGCGTAGCACAGCGATTCGAGCAGCGTGACGCCGGGATCGTGCAGGTTGTAGTCGGTCCAGAGCTGTCCGCTCGTCGCCTGCGCCAGGGCGATGCCACGCGCGCGCAGGTCGCCATAGCTGAAATCGGGGTCGCCGTGCAGCCGCTCGATCGACGCGGCGTCCGGCAGCGGTGCCTCGAACGCGTCGTGCGACATCAGCGCGGGCGGACGCGGTGGCGGCTCGCGCGTGGCGCCGGGCCCCGCCGCCGGGCCCGCAGCCGGCACCGGTTCGCCGCGCCTCATGGCTGGCCTCCGCCCATATGGGTATCGGCCCAGAGCTGCGTCAGCTGGGCCTGGATGCGCACGTCGGGGCCAAAGTCGCAGCCAGTGCGAATCTGCAGCCGATAGCTGGCGTTGCGCCCGCTGGTGCCGGTCCAGCGCAGTTGCAGCCGATCGCACCGGCGGCTGTAGAAGCCGTGCGTGCACCGGATGCCGCGCTTGCGGTTCAGGAAATTGAACAGCCCCAGCGTGGGGTTGTACGTGTTGACGGCAATGGCATGGACCAGGCCGAAGCGGCCCTTGCCGCGCATGCCGGCGCCCGCCACGATCTCGAATGCCTGGCAGCCGCCCAGGTCGTCGGTCAGGTCCTGCCACGTACCATCGGCGCGCAGCGTCACCGGATGCTCGCGCGTGTAGGCACCCTGGCGGCCCCTGCTGCGCACCGTGCCGGCCACGTCCAGCGTGGTCTGCGGCTGCTCGGTGCCCACGCCGATACGGCGCTCCTGGTCCAGGTACAGCAGCGCCGCGCGCTGCGACGCCGGCTGGCCGTCGGCGCCGCCATCGCCGCCATTCGCGCCGCTGGCGGCGGTGCCAAGCTCGTCTGCATCCTCCGGCGCATCGCGGCCCCGTATCAGCAGTGCATCGCGCGCACCGCCCAGTTCGATCTGCCACGCGGGCCGTTCGGGATCCTGGTCGCGGAAGAAGCCGATCAGCGCATCGTGGCCCAGCGGCGAGTACACCTCGAAGCCGTGCTCCACGGTCTTGCGGAAGCCCTCGTCGCTCATGTTGAGCATCGAGTCGATCAGATCCGCGAAGTGATCCTCGTCAGGCAATGCACCTTCGCGGAAATAGCGCTTGAGGGATTCGCGGTTCCTACTGGTCATGTCGCTCCTGCCCGGAAGATGGCGGCGCCGAGCGGCCCACGATGAAAGTACTGCCTACTTCCAGCCGGTTGATACCGGTGCGCTGCGGGGCGCCCGGGCCGGTCACGTCGCGCAACTCGATCAGGTGGCGACGCGTCGGCAGCAGCAGGCTCCACGGTTGCGCGGGCCGCAGCGTGCGGGCCTCGCCATGAACGATATGGGTGGCCGTGTCGCGCAGCGCGTTGAACTGGCGGTCATTGCGCACGATGTGCAGCATCGACACCCGGCCTACGGCGTCCACGCCCGGCTGCGCGCGCAGGAGAGCCTCCATGTCCTCGGCGCGCACGCTCCAGTCGAATTCCGCGCCAATGCCATCTGCATGCCATGGCGACAGGCGTTCGACGATGGCCCGGTTCAACTGGCGCAGCGCCGCGCCAGGGTGAGCGTCCAGTGCCAGCTGGACGATGCAGCGCACCTGTGCCCGTTCATACGCGGCATTGCGCACGCGCACCGTGGCGCCACGCGGCGCACGCGCCTGCAGATGACGCTCCATGGCATCGAGCATGGCGGAATCCAGGCGCGGCGCCTCGGTGCTGCTGAACAGCATGCCGGGCCGCGGATGCGGCACCACCACCACAAGTACCTGTCCGGGGTGGCTGGCCAGGTGGCGATAGCGCGCGCCGCGGCTGGCCGTCATCGCATCGCTGATGGTGACCTCATGGTGCGGAAAACACTTGGCCTTCCACACCTCGGGGAAGGCATCGAGCAACAGCCGCTCATAGTCCCAGCGCGTCACGGCGCGTGCTTTGTGCCGCAGGCGTTCGGCGCCGCGCAGGCGCACCGCCTCGGGCGGATCGGCGGCGCGCCAGCCCTCGGACGGCCCTACCTGCAGCACCTGGCCCAGGCCGGCCAGCGGCCGCAATGGCCGGTCGATGGTGCCGGGGCCCAGTGCCGCCAGTTCCAGCGGCGCGCCGGCACTGGCGCCCGCAGGCGCCACGCGCGTGGCGCGTACCGCGTGGCAGTGCACGCCATACAGGCCGGCCAGCCGGCTGAAACCCCAGTCCGCGCTGAGGCGCAACCAGTACGCGCTGCCCGACGGCCCCAGGCGGTTCTGCACCATGCCCGCCGGCAGGTTGAACTGGACGATGCCGGGGCGCAGCATGCCCTGCGTGCCATCGCTGACCACGGCGTGGGCCGGCAACGGTTTCCAGCCGTCGTCGTGCCATGTGGCCCAGCTCAGCGCGGGCAGGTCGTCGGACCAGCGTCCCGTGGCCACTTCCTTGCGCAAATGGAAGAACAGATGCAGGCCGCCCCGCGGATTCGCGCCGGACAGGCCGATGTAGAGATTGCCGTCGCCGATATAGCGCGGCAGCAAACCGGGCTCGCGGCCCTGGGAGCGCTGGACCGGCGTGATGCCGAACGGATGCAGGTGGAAGACGGTGTGCTGGAGCGCTTGCCCCGCTGGCACGGCCACGTCGCCGTTGAGCGGCATTTCCTGGCTGGCCAGGTATCCCAGCGACAACGCCTCCAGCCGTGGCGTATAGGGCTCGCGTGGCAACGGGCCGGCCGGGCGCTTGAGCCGCGCATTGCGCGTCAGCGCCGCCGCCAGCAGCGTGGGATGCATGGCATGGCCGAAGGCGTTGGGCGGCTCGGCCAGGTCAATGCGGAAGAAGCCGCTACGTGCATCCAGCCCATAGGCGAAGGGCTGGCCCGCCGGGCGGGGCGGCGCGGCGCGGTGCAGACGCCGCAAGGCCGATGATGGCAACACCAGGCGGTGCCCGGCGATCAGCCGTTCGCCGCCGCCCGTCGTGGTGAACAGCGGCAGCGTGCCCCCGTTACTGCCGCGCCACTGGCCATCGACCAGCAGCCTGGCGTCGCAACGGAACACGCTGGCCGGCCAGTCGCCCGGATAGCCTTCATAGTGCTCGGGAAAGCCGCCCGGATGCGCGGGGAGTCCGGCCCATTTCAGGTCGAGGTGCAAGGCCTGGAGCGGCTTGCATGCCAGTTCCGGACTGCTGAAGACCAGGTAGCTGCCCACCGCCGGTGCCGGGCCAAAAGGCAGGAACGGTTTCGACGGATCGAGCCGGCCAAGCTGGTTGTACAGCACGACATTGCGCAGATCGTGCACGCTCACCCCAAGCCGGATACCGTGCAGGCCATACTGCTGCAGCATGCCATAGGCATAGAGCCGGCCATGGGTGCGCAGCGCCAGTTGCAGCACCGGCTGGGCCGGCCACTGGTCGCCGTGCACCGCAGGCTGGCAGGGCACCACGGGCGGACGGTCAGGGCCGAGCCGCATCACCAACTCGATGGCACCGCCGGCGTGCGACGCGTCCTCAGCGCGCGGCCGCCGCCTGGCGAACACATGGTCGATGCGCAACCAGCCGCCCGGCACGCTGACTTCGGCTTCCCAGATGCCCGCAAACACGCGCTCGAAGATCAGGTTGCGATCGGGCAGGCGCGCGGCCTGGCCGGTATCGCGCGGGGGATGAATCAGCGTGAGCGGATCGTCGATTTCCACGCGCCGCCCCTGCCGTTCGGGATCCAGGCGCGCCGCATGGGCGCGCAAGGCATCGAGATCGGCCGCGCGCAGATCCTCGTCGCCAGCCACCAGCCATGCCGCGAACAGCCGGCCGAGCCGCTCGGCAAAGCGCTCGCGATCGTCGCACGCCACGCAACGGGCCAGCAGGAAGGCCAGTTGCACGTCCTCGCCGGCGAACTCCGGTGCGCGCGCCCAGGCCGCGCGTGCCAGCGCATCGGCATCCGGCTCCGCTGGTGCCGCCGACGGGCGCGGGCGCCCCGGAAAACTCTGCTGCTCATGCGCGGCATACCTGCCGAAGACATCGGTCAGCCAGCCGATATCGCGCCGGGCCGGTGGTGTTCGCAGCGCGCGTTGCAAGGCCACGTCGTCGGTCGCGGGATGCGACAGCTGCAGCCGCACGCACAATTCGCGGCTGCCCTCCTGCAACCGCAGCAACGGCGATGCCAGCGCAAAGCCCAGCCGCGCGTCCTGCGCCTGCGACGCCGAATCGCGCACGGCGCCACCCAGCAGCGGCCACCACGGCGCACGCTCCGCATACGCGGCCGACGGAGGCTGCAGCGGCAATGATTCCACCTTCATGCGCGTGGGATAGTCGAACTCGCGCTCCGGGGAAATGGTGGGGTCGCGTTCCATGCGCAGGTTGCAAAGCATGGCCACTTGCGAACCGGTCAGCGACAACGCGGTATCGGCGGCGAACTCGAGCGCCTTGCCCTGGCTGTCCTTGCCGCCCGCGAAGCGCGTGCCGGCCGGGATATCCACCGGCCCGGCGTAGTGCACGGCCCGGCCCAGCAACAGGTGCACGGAATCCGGCACGACGCGGCGCGGCGCCAGGCGCAGCACATCGCGATAGTAGAAGTCGATCAGGCGCTCCGGGAACGCGTTCAGCGGGGCACGGGTGTACTGGAACAACTGCAGCGCGGTCAGCAGCAGGCCCATCGACGGCTCGTGCCAGCCCGTGCCGATGCTGCGCTCGAACTGCACGCGCGCCAGCGGCTGCAACCGTGCGATGGCCATGCTCAGCGACAGCCAGCCGCGCCGCAGCCATTGGCGCCGCACGAACGGGTCGTCGGCGGGCAGGGCGCGCATCGGCGTGGCATCGTCCGATGCCGCGGCGCGCGCCCAGGCTGGGTGCAACGCGCCGCCGCCATGTCCGAAGCCGTCGATGCCGGCTTGCAGCCACGCGCCCAGGCCCTGCTTGATCTGCGCGAGCAACGCTTCGCCCAGCGCGTCGCCAATGCCATCGCCATCGCCGTCGATGTCGATCCGCGCTTGCCCGTCGCCAGCCGAACCCTGCGCGCCCAACCACCGGCACCAGCCGTCGTAGGCCTGCACCAGCCGCCAGAGGCGCCCCCAGAGTGCCTGTTCGCCCTCGCTGTCCAGCGCGGCCACGAACTCGGCTTCGAGCCGCGCCAGCGGAAACGAGGCCAGGTCGGCCAGCAGCACGGTCTGGTCCTGCCGCAGCGCGGCGTCCCAATGCCCGGCGGCCGCCTGTGCACCGAAACGCAATGTGGCGGCGTGGTCCAGCGTCATGCGAATGCGCTGCGCCAGCCCGATCTCATCGGGCAGGAAGTGGCGGGATCGAAGCGCTTCGGCAAGTCGCTGGTCTTGCCGCGTACCGTTAGCCATGCCTGTGCGCCGCCTCAGTAGGTCTTGACCGGCTCGGTGGCCTGGTCCAGGTACAAGGGATAGACGAGGTTGTGCCGCGTGTTGGTGGTGCGCACCACGTAGTCGAGCCGCAGGTCGATGCGTCCCTCCAGCTCGGCCACGTCGGTCTCGATACGCTCCAGCAGGATGCGCGGCTCGAAAAACAGAATGGCCTTGCGGATCATCTCCCTGAGTTCGGTCAGCGCGCTCTCGTTGATCGATTCGAATACGGCACGCCGTACGGCGCAGCCGTACGCGGGCTGCATCACGCGCTCGCCCGGATAGGTGCCGAACAGGATGCGCAGGCTTTCCTCGATGTCCTCGACATCGGTCACCATGCCAACCTGCCGGTTGCGCGGATCGAAACCCAGCGGAAACTGCCACCCGCGGCCCAGGAACGGATTCATGGTCAGCCTCCGATCAGTACGGTGGGCAAGCCGAGCACGATCACGCCACCGTGCGCCGTGGCATCGCCTACGCGCGCGGCCGGGCGTCCGCCGATCATCACCGTGGCCGAACCCTGCACGATGACGTCGGGCGGCCCCACGCAGACCGCGTTGTCGCCGAGCACGGCGGCAGGCAGCTTGCCGACCAGCACGTTCGGCACGCACGGGCCGATCACCGGGCCGCCCACATGGGGCACGGGCGGCAGGCCGGGCGTCTGCATCGGGCAGCTGTGCATGTCGGTCAGGCGGGCAGCAGGTGGCATGGTTATCGTCCGTGCGGTTTCAGTTGATCATCACCATCGCGCCCTGCACCGTGGTCTGCCCGGCTGCCGACAGCTCCGCCGTTGCCGCACCCTTGCCCACGAAGCCGACCTGCGCCTCGCACTGGACATTCAGGCCAGACGCCTTCACGTCGGCCTGCGCCGTCATCTCGATCGACAGGTTCGCGCTCATGCGGATATTTCCCTGCGCTTTCAGCGTGATGTCATAGGGGCTGTCGCACGCAATGCCGGCCTGAGACAGCTTGACGCTGTTGCCGTGCTGGTCCTGCACCAGGATCGACTTGTCGGTGTCGTCCAGCACCACCTTGTTGTTGCCCGGCGTGGTGGCGGTAATGATCTTTTTCTCCTCGTCGAACGACACCACGTGCCTGGCGCGCGTGACGATCGCCTTGGTGTTGTTCTCCGCTTCCAGCGCATACGGTGGCACATGGGCGGCGCTGTAGACCGCGCCCAGCACCACGGGATGGCAGGGATCGTCGTTGAGATAGCCGACGATGACCTCGTCGCCCGGTTCGGGCAGGAAGAACGCGCCGAAGCCGTTCGAGGCGTAGCCTTGGATCAGGCGGGCCCATACGCCCTCGGTCTGCGCCTGCATGACCGGAAGGCGGATCTGGATGCGCTGCGCGCCAGCGGGATCCCCGTCGAGCTTGATTACCACGCCGATCTGCAGCCCGCCAATGCCTGGCATCAGCCCCGCCGCCACTGGCGCCTGCACGTCGCTGTGCGACGGGCGCGCATCCGGGTCCAGGCCGAATTCCACGTCGGTATGCCAGATGCCCCCCACCATCGCGTGCTCGACGGCCGTGACATACACCGCGCCGGAGAAACGCTCGCCGACATTGGCCACATTCACAAGCACGCCGGGCTTGGCCAGCGCGGTGCCCTGGCACCGCAGATGCCCGCGAATCCGCGCCAGCGCGGCGCGCGTCTGCACCGCCTTGGCCCAGCCGCCCAGCATCTGCGCGTCTTGCGTCGTGGCCGTCTGCATCTGCCACACCGGCAGGCCGATCACCTGGGCCAGGGTGCTGCCGGTCAGATTGCCCTGCTGATTGAACGCTTCCGGCTTCGCCGCCTCGCCCTGCACGATGGCCTGCGCGGCGGGATCCCATGCCGTGGCCTGCACCGATTCGTATTGCAGCCGTGCATCGATGTCCGCGTCGAACTCATACAGGTCGGCACCCCACGTCAGGCCAAACGCCGGGTTGCCGCTGGCCGTGGGCGCCAGTACGTTGACCGTGCCGTCTTCCACGTCCACCAGCATGCCGTTGAACTCGGCGCGCGCGAGGAGGAAATCCCAGTCGGAGCTGTAGAACTGGACCAGCTCGCCATATGTTCCCGTAGTGGCGCCCACGTTAGCCGAGAGGCCGTGCGCGCCGATCAGCCTGGACATCACATCGGCGTCGGTGCAGTCCACGAAGTTGGCGTTGCTGCGCCCGATTGTCATCTTCACGGCCAGGTCGCGGCATTGGATGATCAGCCGCGATTCATTCTGCCCGTCGATTCGCATCCCGTGCCGTACCACCACGCCACGGAACACCTGGGATTTCTCGTCGCCAAAGCCGGCGCTGATTGACACGGTGGCACCCGGGGCAAAGGTGGCCGCATCGCTGACGGGGAATGTACCGGTCGGCATGTCGCCGTCGCCGATCACGATTTCGGCCCATGGAATTCGGTTGAACGCGCGGCGAATCGTGACCGATAACAGCGCAAGGTCCGGCAGCGGCTTGCCATTGCTGGACACGCTGATATTGAGCACGCCATCGGTCGCGATCGACGGATAAGTCGGCATGGCTACTCCAGCGGCGGAAAATGCAGCGTCATGCCCGGGGTCAGCGCGCGGAACTGGCGCAAGCCATTGAAGCGCGCCACGGCCATGTAGTAGCGGCTGTCGCCGTAGATCCGCTCGCACAGCAGCGGCAGCGTGTCGCCGTCACGCACGCGCACCATGTGGCTCAGGTCCGGCGAACTGGCATCGGCTTCCAGCCTGGCCTGCTTGGAGCTTGTGTACGAATCGAACGCGAGCGCGGCGGTGGCGCGCAACGGTACGCCGCTGGGCCGGAACAGCGTGTAGTCGGTGGCGAAGCTGGTCAGCCGTCCCGTGAAGATCAGCTGGCCCCACAGGATCTGCACGATGCTGGGCTGGTGCTGCACGCCCTTGTATTCGTAGATGACCTTGCTCATGGCATTGAGCTGGTCTTCCACCTCGGCCGGCACGTTGCTGCCCGGCGCGCGCGGAATCACGCCGGTGCCATCGAACACCGCAGCGAACGACAGCTTGCCCGGCTGCATATGGCTGAACGGCCGGCCCGAACCAGTGTCGCCCATCGGCTTCTGCTTGCTGAAGCAGGTGTTGCGCTCATGACGCAGCTGCGACGGGTTGATCAGCAGCGAAACGGACTTGCCGGCGCCGCCCTGCGGCGTGACCACGCCGTTGTTGTCCACGCACGCCGTGATCTTCAGCGGCGTCAGCTGGGCCGATTGCACGGGCATCTAGCGCTCCCGGAGCCGCGCCAGCTGGGCCTGCAACGCGCGCATCTGCGCCCGCTGCTCGCGGTGGCGGTCGCTGGCGGCTTCGTCCTCGCCACAGCATTGGCCGGGGTCGCGCGCCTGGGCCTGGGTATCGCGTGCCGGCTCCGCGCGGCGCCCGTCGTTCAGCTCGGAGCGGATCACCATCTGGCGCACTTCGATCGTCATGGTTCATAACTCCCGGATGCAGTTCAGGTACGCCAGCTCGATGGTTTCGATCACCACGCTGTTCCTGGTCGAGTTGAATTCGTCGACGCCCCAGCGCACCGGATACGCCGCCGAGAACGTCCAGCCCCGCACCTTGTTGCCCACTTCGTCAAGCAGGTACACGCTGACATCCATCGGCACCACCGGCTGCGCCAGGCCGCCGCCCAGCACCGACTTGCACCAGCGCATCAGCGGCGAACGCATATCGGCCACGCCGCGCTTGAGCACCAGCTTGTCCTGCTTCACCCCGCGCGGCAGCTTGTAGACGAAGCGGTTCTCCCCACCACACTGCACATCCTCGGTCTCCATCACCTGGTCCATGCCCGTGACTTCCTGGAACGAGCAGTCCACGCCGCTGGCAATGTTGTTGAACCCCACGGAGAATGAGAAGGACACCGGCATGAAGTCGGTGCCGAACCGTGCCGATTTCTGCATGGCGAGCGTGGCGTCAGCTGTTGGCGATGGTCAGCCCCTCGTGGGCGATCTCGATGGTTTCCACCGCCACCTCGTTTCCCTGCGCCTTGAGGTCGGTGCCGGTGATCTTGGCCGGCCATGCATTGGTGAGTGTCCAGACCATGGTGGGCTTGCCCGATTCGTCCAGCAGGCTGATGATCACCGGCACGCGCTTGATGGTGTTCATCTTGATCTGGTTGAACCAGTCCCAGAACTTGTTGTCCGCCTTGAACACGCCCTTCTTCATGGTCACGTTGCCGTACTTCTTCAGGCCGGGCATCTTGACCGTGGAAAACACCGGGCTGTCGCCCTGGCGGTACTCGATCTGCTGCGCCTCCACGTCCAGCCCCGAGACTTCCTCGAAGGACATGACGGTGGAATCCCACTTCACCTGGAAATGGAACTTCGGAATGGGCCAAACATTGCTGGACTGTGCCGAGCCGTCGTCTGCCATGACAGTTCTCCGTGATTACGCGTTTCTGGTTGGCGGGGCCGCGCCAGGGTCAGGACTTCTGCATCTGCTGCTGGAACGTGATCTCGATGAACTCCGCGGGACGCACCATTGCTACCAGCACCGTGACCCGCAGGATGCCCTCCAGGATGTCATCGGGCGTCATGGTCTCGCCCAGGCCCACATGCACGCTGAAGGCATCCTCGGGCGTGGCGCCGGCCAGGCCGCCGCGCTTCCAGATGCCAGTCAGGAAGTTCTGGATCATGCTGCGGATGGTGACCCAGGTGTTGGCCACGTTCGGCTCGAACACCAGTGCCTTGGCAGCCAGCCGGCACGATTCCTCGAGCATGATCATGGTGCGGCGCACGTTGATGTAGCGCCAGTCCAGGCTGTTGCCATCGAGCGTGCGCGCGCCCCAGACCAGCACGCCTTCGCCGATGAAGCTGCGGATCGCGTTGATCGACTTGCCTTGCGTCGTGACGTTCAGTTCTTCCTGGTCGACGGCGGAGATCGCCACCGACGGCGAGATCACACCTGCCAGGCTCACGTTGGCCGGCGCCTTCCACACGCCGCGCGTGTTGTCGACCATCGTGTAGATACCCGCCATGGCCGCGCTGGGAGGCACCAGGTTCAACTGGTACTTCACTTCGTCCAGCACCGTATTGAACAGGCTGCTGACCGATGTCAGCGTCTTGTTGAGCAGCGCCTTGTTGGCCAGGATGGCGTCCTCGGTCAGCGCAGGCGTGACCGTGGCCCAGTCCTTCGAGATATCGCCAATGGCCTCGGCCAGTTCGCGTGTCTTGGGCGGGGCGTCGTCGGGAACCGTATCGGGCAGGCCAAGGTCGGCACGCAGCAGTTGCTGCAGCACGTCGGGGTTGGCGACGTTCTCGTAGCTGATGTCCTTGTCGCCGATGATCGTGGTGTTGAGCCACGGATAGTAGGCAGCCGCAAAATCCAGGAAATTGATGCCCAGCGCGTTGCGGAACGTCGCCACGGGATCGCCGCCGGGGTCGGTGCGCGGCTTGTCGCCGCCCCAGATGTCGAGGATGGCCACGCGGTTGCGCATCTTGTCGCCGCAGTGCGCCAGCATGGCCTGCTGCAGGTCGATGCACTCGGGCTGCTTGAAGCGGATGGCCTCGGGAATCACCACCATCGTCGGCTCCTGCTCCTTGAGCAGTTCGTCGATGCCGGCCTTGAAGCGGTCGAGGTCCAGGTCCTGCGCGTAGTCGCCTACCGAGACGATGTAGCACGGCCCGCCGCCGTTCTGGAAGAAGTGGCGCAACGCGCGGTAAAGCATGTAGCCGCCGCCGTCCTTGCCCTCGGGCATCTGCAGCACATAGTCCTTGGCCGCCACGCGAAACGCCGGTGTGGCCGACGCATCGGTCATCTCCGCGATGTTGAAGCGCGGAAACGGTGCGTAGCCGAAGTACTGGTGGTATTCCGCCATCGAACTGATGCGCCAGGGCTTCATGCTCAGCGGCTTGTTGCGGTTATCGGCAATCTGCGTATGCCCAATAAAAGCCGGCACTGCCGTCGCCACCTCCACCACGGAATTCGGGAAGGCGTTCTTTTCCACGATATAGACGCCAGGCGTCTTCATTGCACCCATTTCACACTCTCCCGTTGAAGAAGGTCAGCGGTTGACAAAGATTTCCGACACATCGGATAGCGCCCCGCCCACGATCTCGCGGCGCAGTCCCGCGGGGCTGGCGAGCGGCAGCCGTGCCACCAGCACACGCGCATCAGTGCCCGTGCCGCGACGCAACTGGAAGCGCTGGCGCGGCCGCTCTGCCAGCGCGATCGGCACGGCCGAACGGATCACGGTTACTCGTGTGCCGTCCGGCAAGACCTCCTGGTCCGAATCCCCAAACCCGACGACACCGGCCATATCGGTCACCTGCAACGGGTTGCCCCAGTCCCCCACCAGCAGGTACTTCCAGTACGTCTTGCGCACCGGCAGCGCCACCGTCAGGTCCACCGGCGTGCCGGACAGCCAGTCGGCCTGGCTGGCACAATCGCTGCGCGCCAGTGCGAACGACAGCGGGAACGGCCCGGTAGAGACCAAAGCCCGCAGGTCGGTGTAGTAGCCCCAGAGCGGGTCCGACGACGATGCCGAGAATTGCAGCCCCCCGTCCGGCCATTCGGCGCGCTCGCTCCACAGGCCGTCCAATGCACGCTCGGTGGCCATCACCACGAAGCGGCGCGCGTCGCCGCGCAGCAACAGGCCGAAGCGCGACATCAATGCCGCCGTGGGGCGGTCGGCCTGCAGTTGGAGGCCCTCGGGCCAACCCGCCGAAAAGTACGGGTGGTGCACCGTCAGGCCACATAGCGGCCGGTATCCGCCGGTCATGGCCGCGCCCCCACGTCGGGCCGGCTGACCAGCGGCTCGCGCCCCAGCGTGGCGCCGCTATCCAGGCAAACCAGCCTTGCGCGGTACAACACCGATGGCCAATAGCGGCCGCCGTGGATGCTCCACAGGCTGTGCATTTCCGATGACCCCAGGTTTTCGATATTGAGCACGATGCGGTCGATGCGCTGATCGAGGTCCGGCGAATTCTGGTGATCGAACACCGCGGTGGCATGGAAGAACGCCATCGCGTCCGACAGGAACTTCAGTGCCTCGGGGTAGTTTTGTCCGCTGAACGTGGCGGCACACATGACCAGCAGGTTCAGGTACAGCGGCCCCACGCCCACCACCCTGCTGCCGTGCTCGCCGGTGGGAAGTTGCGAGTTGCGGTGCGCGGCCGTTTCACGCTCGATACCTGCCAGGAACAGCACCAGCTTGCCCGACGCCTGCTGCACCACGCCCCCGTCGGGTTCCTGCAGGTTCGACACCACGACCAGATCCTCCGCCAGCACCACATTGCGGCGGAACATCTGGTTCAACTGCGTGGCGAGATGGCCAAGTGCACTGTCGATCATGTTTGTTGCGGTCCAGCGGCCGAGGAGACACGCCGCAGGGCTCAATCAATCTGGCTATGACGCATGTTGAGGCCGGCGCCGCCCTTGGCACATCGGCGCATTGCTGAACCTCACTTCGGAAATGCTGAGGCGCTTCGGGATACTCCGTAGGCAATCTGCCGAGGCGTCTCGGCACGGTCGGCGCGGCCCTTGCCAGACGGCCAGCCGTCGCCAACAATCCGTGCAGTTCACTCCAACCGACGGGGATCACGATGCGCGCGTATCAGGAAAAGGCCGACCGTCATGACGTCAAGGTCGAAGACGCCGCCCGCCGCGACACACGCGACGCTGGCACAGGCACGCAAGGGCGCGAAGTGAATGGCAACAGCGATGGCATCGACCAGAGCCCGCGTGTGGTGGCGCAACGCTCACGGCTGGACAGGCTCGGCGCCATCCGGGAATCGGGCCAGCCAGCCGCGCTGAAACCAAATCGCACCGGCCTGCCCGACACGCTGAAGACTGGCATCGAGCAGCTGTCGGGCATGTCGATGGACCACGTGCGCGTGCACTACGATTCCGCCCAACCGGCCCAGCTGAATGCCCATGCCTATGCACAAGGCCACGACATTCACCTTGCGCCAGGCCAGGAACGGCACCTGCCCCACGAAGCGTGGCACGTAGCACAGCAGGCGCGCGGACGCGTCGCGCCCACCATGCAAACGCCTGACGGCGTACCGGTCAACAACGATCCGCAACTCGAACGTGACGCCGACGTGATGGGACATCGGGCGCTGCGGATGACGACCAACGGTGACCGCGCGCCCGCGCATGGCGGCACGCGTGCTGGAGGCGCCAGTGTCGTCCAGCTCAAGGGTGTGGCCGGTACCAAGATCGGCTTCGACAAGCGCCTCGTGGTGCCGGACCAGGTCAAGATCGACGAGGGCATGGTGCTGCTGAGGGCGGCATGGCGGGAAGCCACCGGTCAGCGCCACGCGGAAAAACGTCGAATCGCCAAGAAAATGGCCAAGTTCAATCCGGTGATAGCCGGCGGCAACGCCAATGCCATCGCAACGTTCGAGGAAGGGATGGACAGAAAGAGGCGGCCCGCTCTGTACCAGAACAAGGACACCGCATTGGCAAACCTGACCGCCATGAACAACCAGGTGGCGGCCCTGCGCGACCAGTTGTTCCGCAACCACCACAGCATGGCGATTTTTGGCGCGCTGACCGACTACTCCGCGATTCCGGCCCGCGACGCGGTGACTGGCCCATTGATCGCCAACGCCCTCAGGCAGATCAAGCTGGACGCGAACATGCAGAACCTGGAGCAGCAGGCGAACCAGTTGCGGATACTCCATACGCAAGCCGAGGCCGCGCTCCAGCAGGATAAGCTTGCCAGGCCCATGAGCCACGGGCTGACGCAGGCTTACTACGACAGGCTCGTGTCGGACATTGCGGAAGAAAAGGTCCTGCTTGCCCGGACACAGGCCTTTCGCAACGGCACGCTCTCGCTGCATAACAACGAGATTACCTACCATCACCCAACCGGCCCCGTGGTGATCTGCGATCTGCGCGAGGGCGCCGCCGCCTTTGCCGCCGTACCCGACGATGGCAGCCCGCGGCCGCCGCGCGAGGTGTTTCGCAAGAAAGGCATGGAAGACCTGGCCGTGGAAGGCGGCGACGCCAAGGAGTATGTCAAGGACAGCCGGAACACACTCACGCGCCGCTACGCGTATGTGGAGAAGAATTACTACCAGATGATGGAGTTCTTCATGGTTGGCCACATGACCGGCCGCTTCCAGCAATACATGATGGTCGCCGCGAATCGCAAACCCGGGGTGCACACGTTCACCACGCAGATGATCCGGAACGTCCCCACTGCGCCGCGGGCAAGCATGACGGACACGCAGGTGGCGGTGGCGCACCAGATGTACGGCAGCCTGCCGGAACAGCGCGGCGTGAGCCTGACGTCGACACCCAAGGTTGGCGTGACCTATGCGAACACCGGCGGCAATTTCCGCACCGACAGCGGATTCAAGCTCAAGATCGACTTGGCGCGCGTGCCTCCCGATGTGCTCTTCCTGAATCACTATGCCGAGGGCGGTGTCAGCGACATGGCACCCGCCGACTATTCCACCAATCAACCGCACAAGCCCGGTGCACCGTCGTACAAGTACAGGCAGAGTGCCACGCACGCTCGGGAGCTTTTTCTCGAACACATCCGTCCCGAATGGGTGGTCGAGATCGAACATCACGAGAAAGGCGACTACGAGAATGTCGGTGGCAAGAAGACCGTGATCCGGGAAGACAACGCCACAAGCCTGCTCGATGCCGCCATGCTGGCCTTTGGCGGCAAGTCATTCGAGGCCGGCTTCGAAGCCGGCCTCGATGCGCGCGCGGAGAACGACGGACTCAAGGCCGACCCAGACTACATCAAGGGGAAGTCCACCGGCGGACTGGTGGCGCAGGGTTACCAGAAGGGGCTGGAAATTCGAAACCGGTCGGGCTATGCCAGCGCCATGACGGCATTCCTTGAAACGGTGGAGCACAACGACGCGAGAGGGCAGATGTCCGCTTGGCATGTGGGATACTTGCAAGCCCGCACCGGGCAGCCCATGGTGAAATCGTCGCTCGAACTGCGCATGCTGATGAATGCGAGCAAGGAATACGCCCAAGGCCCGAGCGACGGCGGCACGGTTGCGTTGGCGCGCGATGGAACCAGGCTCGCGATACGGCTGTCCACGCCGCAGCCGTTGAGCGGATTCAAGACCCGCGTGATCCATATCACCTTCGACTCCCTGCGAGGGGCCAGGATAAAGCAAGGGAAGGACAAGGGCGGACGCACCGAAATCACAATCGAAACGGGCTCGCTGGATTACGCATTCACCGTGGCCACGCCCCAGGCGCCCGCGTTCCTGGCATCGCTGCAGCAGTACGTCAGTGAGCATGCGCGAAAGCTCACGCTGGGCAGCGTTGCGGCGGGCGGCCGACATGAGGTCTTCCTGGATTCGGGCAAGCTGAAGCTTGACATGCAAGGGCGGGACAGCGCAGGTCTGCTTAAGCAGAAGCGCAGCCACATTGACCTTGCGTCGATCCGCGAGGTGGAATTCGATAATCTTCCTGGCAAGGTACACGTCAGCATCGCCCACGCGGGAGGCGATTATGGGATGACAGTGACGCGAGCCGAGGCCGAGAAGGTGCGGGCTTTGTTGCTGGCGAACGGCCTCACGGAGAGGGTCGTGAAAGCGATACCGAAACCGGATTAGATCGCCAGCACGCCCTACGGAATATTCGTCGTCCTGCGCCAACTGGTCCTGGCCAATTTCCAAGCTCGGCCGATTCTGTTGAAAAACTCGGCGCCGGTGGGAGTCGGCGACCATCCTTAAGATTCTCGATCGACGAGGACGCCAGCCATGCTGGGGCAGCAAGATGGAACGCAGGATCGGCTCTTCTACTCATTCAACCTTGCGCAGATTTCTTGCCAATACCTTTCCGGCTTTCGGCTTCCAGCAAGATGCAGATGATCTGTTCGTCGGTAAATCGCTTCTTCATTACCGAAAACAAAGGGATACCGGATTGGGCGTATCTTGGTCAGGGGCCTGGAGCTTGTTGAGGAGTGGCCGGGGTAAGGCGCGGGTCGCCGGCTATGCCGGCCACCCGCGCGCTCAGACGGGCGAGCCCGGCAACCCCTCATAGTAGAAGCCGGCTGCCGCACCGCCATCCACCGACAGTTCGCTGCCGTTGCAGTAGCTGGCCTCGTCGCTTGCGAGGAAGAGCGTGGCGCGGGCGATTTCCTCCGGGGCGCCAATGCGCTGCAGCGGTACCTGACGATATTGGCCGGCCAGATCCTCCCGCGAGGCGCCAGTGGGGTTGGACATCTGCGTATCCACCCCGCCCGGATGCACCGAGTTGACCCGCACGCCATGGGGGCCAAGCTCCAGCGCCGCGACCTTGGTCAAGCCGCGCACCCCCCACTTGCTCGAGACGTAGGCTGCCAGGGCATTCACGCCGCGCAGGCCATCGACGGACGAGATGTTGACGATGGCCCCTGCGCGCTGCCCGCGCATGAAGGGCGCCACGCTGCGGATGCCGAGGAAGGTTCCGGTGAGGTTGATCGACAGTGCCCGCTCGAAGTCGGCCTTTGGCAGCCCTTCGATGGCGCCGAACACCAGCACCGCGGCGTTGTTCACCAGCACATCGATGCGGCCGTGGCGTTCCACGGTTTCGCTGGCCAGGCGCTCCCAGTCTTCTTCGTTGCTCACATCCAGGCGGCGGAAGCTGGCCTTGTCGCCCAGTTCCGCTGCCAGGGCCTGGCCTTCGCTTTCCAGCAGGTCGGCGATCACCACGGTCGCGCCTTCCTCGACGAACAGCCGCGAGGTCTGCGCGCCCATGCCGCGCGCGCCGCCGGTGATGATGGCGACCTTGCTTGCCAAACGTTGCATGACTCTCTCCTCGATTAGCCCCAATAGGCCTGGCCGCCATCCAGCGGAATGGTGGCACCGGTCAGGTAGCGGGCGTTGTCGCTGACCAGGAAGGCCACGGTGCGGCCGATGTCGGTTTCGCAATCGCCGACCCGGCGCATCGGAATGTTGTTGAAGAAGGCTTGCGCCTCTTCCGGGTTGCCCTCGATCCAGCCGCGCAGGCCGGGGGAGAGGGCATGGGGCGCGATGACATTGACGCGGATGCCGTCCACGCCCCATTCGCAGGCGGCGCCACGGCTGAGGGCGCGGATCGCCTCCTTGGTGGCGGCATAGTGGCCGTAGCCCGAGGCGTCCCAGCGCACGGCGGCGGAGGAGGCCAGGTTGATCACCGCGCCGTCGCCCTTGAGGTGGGGATAGCAGGCACGCATCAGGCGCAGGGTAGCCATCGGCCCGGAGTCGATGCCCTGCATGAAGGCTTCGTCGCTGACCTCGAGGATGCGTCCCAGCGGCACAATGTGGGCGTTATTGACCAGGATGTTGAGCTCGCCCAGGGCCTCGACCACCTCGGCCACGCAGCGGTCAATGTCCGCCTGCTTCATCACGTCGCACTTGACCGCCAGCGCGGTGCCGCCGCGCCGCCGGATTTCCGCGCAGGTCTCTTCCAGCGTGGCTAGGGTACGTCCCGCCACTGCAACCCGCGCGCCTTCTGCGGCGAGCGCATAGGCGATGCCCTGCCCAACGCCCTGGCCGCCACCGGTGACCAATGCCACCTTGCCTTTCAGCATTCTCATTTGCAGTATCTCCCGACTATCAGGTCCGGGGATGCTCGCACCGGCGGCGCGACGGGCCATCGTCCAAGGGGATTAAGGCGGCGCGGCGGAAAATCGTCCAAGGGGACTATTCAGGGTTCCCGCACAGTCAGGAGCCGCACGCTGTCCGGCTTTGCTTGCGCAAGTGCCACGGCATTCGGGAACAGTGGCAGGCACAGGTGAACCGCCCCGGTTTCGGTGGAGGCCCCTTCGCTTGAGTCAGGCCACCATAGGCTGCCGCTCAAGTTGCCGATAGTAGTTGACCTCATACTCGGCCGGCGGCACATATCCCAACGGCGCCATCAGACTGTGGTTGTTGAACCAGGACACCCATTCGAGCGTCGCCAGTTCCACCGATTCCTTGGTCTTCCAAGGCGCGCGGCGATGGATCAACCCCGTCTTGTATAGCCCGTTGATCCGTTTACGTTGACTCCGGTCAATCTCGACCCTCGTCACTGTGGTGGTCTGATTTCCTCGGGCAGGAACTGATTACGACCTTGCCTGGACCTCTTCCAGGGAGTGAGGGAGGCCGTCGAGGGGATCGCGCCAAATCGTGGGCTTACTACCTGCAAGGCGCGGCCCCTCTGCTTGAGAAATGGATGGACGCCATCGTTCAACGTAAGACCGGAGCTGGTTATTGAGTACGGCCGTCCGAATTTGCAGGCCCCAAGTCAGGGCGTCTTGAAGCTCGAACCTGCCGGTGCCGTGTCAATCACAAATATCAACCCACGATACCGTCCCCGATCGTCGCGCATTGACGTTGGTCAACTGCGCGATCGCGGTGGCGTCTACAGTCGTATCAGCATGCCGGCGACCAGAATGGCCGCCTGTTCGGACGCTTGGATGGAGAACTTAAAAATGAAAAACACTCCCGTAGTCGCCGCTATACTGATCGCTGCCGGACTGCCGCTCGGCGCCTCAGATCTTTATGCTCAAACGCTGGAAAAGATCGCGTCAAGCAATAAGATCACAGTCTCCTATCGGGAGGCCGCCGTGCCGTTCAGCTATGTGCTGGCGCCGCACAAGGCAGTCGGATTCTCGGTCGATCTGACGGAAGCGATCATTGACGATGTGCGCAGCCGGCTGAAGAAGCCTTACCTTAAGGTCGACTACGTCCCCGTGACCGGGCAAAACCGAATTCCGATGTTGGTAAACGGTACCTATGACCTGGAATGCGGATCCACCACCAACACCAGTGCCCGGGGCAAAGAGGTGGCGTTTTCGATCAATGTGTTCTACGCCGGAACGCGCCTGCTGACCAAAAAAGGCTCCGGCATTACGAATTACTCCGATCTCACGAAGAAGACGGTGGCCAGCACGGCTGGTAGCACCAACGAGAAGCTGCTGGGCAAATACAGCGCCGACCACAATTTGGATATCCAGCTCGTCTCCGGCAAGGACTATGCGGATGCCATGCAACTGGTATTGAACGACCGCGCCGTGGCGCTTGCCCTCGATGATGTGTTGCTGTTTGGCCTGCGAGCCAACTCCGGCAATCCTTCCGCACTCGAGATCGTAGGCGATACCCTCCAGGTGGAGCCGTATGCCTGCATGGTTCGAAAGGACGACATCGAGTTCAAGAAGTTGGTGGACGGCACTATCACGCGGTTGATGAAGTCCGGCGAGTTCGCGCGGCTGTATAAGAAATGGTTCGAATCGCCGATCCCTCCCGCCGGCGCGAATCTGAATATGCCGATGAGCGACGCATTACGTGCCAACATCAAGGCGCGCAGTGATAAGCCTGCACAATAGATCCCGATAGGCGAGGGGCGAAGATGAGCGACTCTCCCGGGTTACCCCCCGGGACCCCTGCTCTCGCCGTGCACGACGGTTATCGGGGCTCTCGCGCGGGCGCGTGTGAAAGTGACTTCCGCGAGCGCCCAGTATATCTGGCCGAGGCGCAGGAGATTCTTCGCGCGTTGAACGACATTCTCGTTGGTGAAGATTATGTCTTGACACTACCGAAGCGCGTAGATTGAGCGGGCACTCACGCGTTGCTGATGCATGATGCAGTGGCTAAAAAGGAGCGGCGAGCACGCCGTCGTAAGGCAGTAAGGGCGCTGCGCGCCCTCGAACGCTGTAGTCAAAACGGTCTGAAACATGACTGCTTGACTGGCAGCAGTGGGCCGGCAAAAAACACCCGCCAGCCGTTAGCAAAAATCATCAAGAACCCGGCGCGGCGCCCGATATCAGCGTTCCATACAACGCCTGCGCAGCAGGCTGCAATGGCCTGTCACGGCGCCGTATCAGCGCAAGGATCCGATCTACGGTGGGTTCGACCAGCGGAATGCCACAAAGGCGGGGATGATCGTGCGGTAGCGCCATGCCCGGCAGCACTGCCATCCCTAGCCCAGCCTCTACCAGGGCCAGCACGCCAACAACGTGGTTGGCTTCGTAGTGTATGGTGGGTCGTCGTTCCAGGTGGGCAATGGCGTTCTCGATCAAGCTGCGATTGCCACTTTGCTTCGACACGCTCACCATTCGTTGGCCCGCCAATTCTTCCCAGGCAATACAGTCTCGTCCGGACCATGGGTGGTCGCGCCGCAACGCCAGCCGGTAGGGCTCGGCGCGGACTGCATGAAATTCGATGTTGGGTTCCTGCGCACCCATGAAATTGATCCCAAAATCGGACTCTCCCGACATGACGCTGGCCAGCACTGCATTCGCGTTTTCATCGATCACGTGCACACGCACGCCCGGATGCTGGTTGCCAAACCGATGAATAGCCTCGGGCAGGAAGTGCAGCGCTGCCGACGGGATCGCCGCCACAGTCACCAGCCCGCGCTGGAGAGAGACCTCGTCGCCGAGCCGCAGCACCGCGCCGTCAAGAATTGCCAGCGCTGCACGGGCCTCCTCCAGGAACTGCCGTCCGATGTGGGTCGTCTCCACCCGGCGCGTGGTCCGCTCGAGCAGGCGCGAGCCGAGCGTTCTCTCCAGCTTCTCGATACGCCGGCTGAGCGCAGGCTGGGAAATATGAAGCGCCTCCGCGGCCATTCGAAAGCTGCCTTTTTCCGCGACGGCGACAAAGGCCTGAAGGTCCTCGAGACCGAAATTAATGCGTATCATGCATCAGTTATTGAAAACATTGCAATTCACAGATTAGTCGTTACGCAATACGCTAGCAATGCCTAGGCGGGACGTCGTGACGTGCCGTGAAGCGCACAAAAACACGAAACCCGGAGACCCCCCTTGAAATTCGCAATTCGCTTGCTGTTGCTCCCCCTGACCCTTGCCGCCTGTGTGACCGCCAGCGCCGAGACCTGGCCAGCGAAGCCCGTGAAGTTTGTCGTACCGTTCGGTCCCGGCGGTGCCAACGACCTGGTTGCCCGCGCCGTGGCCGACGCGGCGTCCAAGCAGCTTGGCCAGACCATCATCGTGGAGAACAAGCCGGGCGCCGGCTCGGTACTGGGTGCCGATTATGTCGCCAAGTCAGCCCCGGACGGCTATACGTTCCTGGCGCCGGCGGCCGGGGTCATCACCAACGCCATGATCAAGGCACACCTGCCGTACAAGGAGCAAGACCTGGTACCGGTGGCCTTGCTTGCAGTCAGTCCGTCGATCATCGTGGTGCCAGCCGACTCGCCGATCAAGGACCTCAAGAGCCTGGTCGCCCTCGGCAAAGGGAGCAAGAGCCTGAACTTTGCTACGGCGGGCACCGGCAGCACGCCGCATTTCGTCGCCGAGATGCTGAAAGTGGCGACCGGCGCCAAGCTCGAGATCATTCCCTACAAGAGCGGGTCGGAGGGCATGGTGGCCGTGGTCGGCAAGCAGGTGGACGCAACGTCGGAAGCCAGTGTGGTGGTGCTTCCGCAGGTAAAGGGCGGCAAGCTGCGGGCCATCGCTTCAACCTGGAATACGCGCATTGCCGCAATGCCCGATGTGCCCACCACTACCGAACTCGGCTATTCCGGCATCTTCATCGGCCACTGGTCTGGTGTATTCGCTCCGCGCGGCACCCCCGAGGCGATTCTCGACAAGATGAACAAGGCCATCGACGCCGCCCTCAAGTCCCCGGAACTGCGCGCCCGCCTGATCCCGCAAGGCATTCAGCCAATGGGCGGAACGCGGGCAGATTTTTCCAAATTCCTGGCAGCAGAAAAGGGCCGCCTCGGCCCGATCGCGCGTGCCGCCAACATGAAGGAAGACTGAGGAGCGGTGCAGCGCACTGCCATCAGTCGAGGGAGACAGCATGAAATTCGCAACGTCTGCAGCCAGGCACGCCATCCCGCTCCTGCTGCTCTGGTTGGCAGGTCCAGCCTGGGCGGATGAGATCCGTGTCATCACTTCGGGCGGCTTCACGGCCGCCTACCAGAAACTTGTGCCGCTGTACGAGGCCGCCACACAGGACCACGTCATCACCGCGTACGGTGCATCGATGGGCAATGCCCCCGATTCCATTCCCAGCCGGCTGGCGCGAGGCGAGACATTCGATGTGGTGATCCTGGCGGACTCAGGGCTCGACAAGCTGGTAGAGGAAGGCAAAGTGGCGCGAGGGAGCCGGGTCGACCTGGCGCGCTCGCTGATCGGCATGTCCGTGCGCAAGGGGACGCCAAAGCCGGATATCAGCACTGCAGAAGCCGTGAAGCAAACGCTGCTCAACGCCAGATCGATCGCCTATTCCGCCAGCGCCAGCGGCACCTATCTTTCCAACGAGCTGTTTCCCCGGCTCGGCGTCGCGGACAAGATCAAGGACAAGGCCCACAAGATCTACAGCGAGCGCGTCGGGACCGTGGTCGCGCGCGGCGACGCGGACATCGGCTTTCAGCAGGTAAGCGAATTGCTGCCGTTCAAGGAACTGGATTTCGTTGGCCCGCTGCCCGAGGACCTGCAACAGAAAGTCTTCTTCGCAGCCGGAACGATTGCAGGTCGCCAGACAGCAGCCACCTCGCGCTTCGTCAGATTCCTGGCCTCGCCAGCGGCGGCCGCGATTGTCGGCAGCACCGGACTCGAACCTGTGGCGACCCCGCTGCCGCCGCCAGCGCCGCCAGTGCTCGGACAACCGCCGAAGCCCTGATGCCTGCGGGCCGGCCCGGATCTGCCCGTTCCCACAGGTTCACGGACAAGCAGAGAAAAGCCCCTCGGCGCGGGGTGGCTCCGAGGGGCTGAAGGCCTGTAGACAGGAGGAGATCCAGCGCCTACGCGGCCAGTGTACGGGGCTGCCGGCAAGGGGCGCATCCCCCAAGCGGGTCAAGCCCCAATCAAGTTTTTCCTTCTGCGCGGTGCAGGCCGCAGGGTTCCCGGGTGCAGTGAGGTAAGCTGACCGGGCACCTGTCGAAGTTCTCCGGAAATCTCGGCGATTCAAACCCATCAGGCCTGGCGAGATGCACGGTCCAACACTCACGTTCGCCAATCAGGAAGCCTGGGAAGCCTGGCTCGAAGCCAACGCAGAGGCTGTGCCCGGTGTCTGGCTGCGCATTGCAAAGCGATCTGCCGAACGGTCCACCGTTTCTTATGCCCAGGCACTTGAGAGCGCGCTTTGCTACGGTTGGATCGATGGGCAGAAGCAGGCTGACAGCGAGCACTACTGGTTACAACGATTTACGCCCCGAACCGCCAGAAGCATCTGGTCCAGGATCAACAAGGCAAAAGCCGAGGCCTTGATTTCCGCCGGGAGGATGCGCCCCGCAGGGCTTCGCGCAATCGATCGAGCCAGGCGCGACGGACGTTGGGAGACCGCCTATGCATCCGCCAGCACGGCGAGCTTGCCCGATGATCTGCGGCAGGCCCTCGACGCCAACCCGAAGGCAAAGCAGTTCTTCGCTACCCTGAGTAGCCAGAACCGGTATGCCATCCTGTTCAGGATCCAGAACGTAAAGAAGGCCGAAACGCGCGCAAGGAAAATTTCTCAATTCATCGACATGCTGAACCGTGGCGAAAAGCTTCACCCATAGCCTCTAGCTGCATTCTGTGGTGCTACTTCGACCACGGCGCCGTACACCACTGCTGCTCGCAAGGCACCCCATCATGGTTGCCGTCCATCTTGGTATCGGGACAGTTCTTCAGAAAGAATTTTGCTTCGCTACACGACGTCATCTGCGAGCAATGGGTTCGGCCGTCACAGTGGAAATGAACTTGTGCCACCTCGCCCGTATCGGCAGGCGCAGCCGCCTCGGCAACCCGCCATTCCTTGCTGCGTGCATGCCGGCTATAGGTAGAGTAGGCGTAGGCGCCAATTGCGACTGCCAACACCAGCGCGGTCAGCCTGGGCGTGAATGAGCGGCGACTCCGTACCTGTTGTGCCCGTTTATGCGGCCGCTTCAAGCCTTGTCCCACTACCTTCCGATACACCCGGATCGCCGCGGGCTTGCCGTCCTTGCCGGCGCCGACCTCATAGTCCAGCGACTCTCCGACTGTTGGCCGCAAGCCGTCCCGGGGAAATGCACTGATGTGAACGAAGACTTCGCGGCCAGGGGCGGCGGGCGCAATGAAGCCAAAGCCGCGATCGTCATTCCAGGATTTGAGCTTGCCGGTAAATCGCATGGGGAGAATCGCAAAAAAAGCCTGAGACGATCCAGGCGACCGTTCCAGGCTTCATTCCGTAGGGATAAGCGCTGCCTGCGCCGCGCAATGTAGTGGCACCGCGTATCGGGTGTCAATACATGCTGGCGCCTCAAGGCCTCGATGTAGCGGACAGGCGCCCATGCAGGAACTGCCAGGCCTCGAACCGCGTCACGCCTGGCAAGACCAGCATCACGACGCGCGGGTCTCGCCGGCGAGGATCCGGTCGCCCTCTGGCTTGCCCCGCAGGTACCACGCGAGCGACAGCAGCGCCACCCAGCCCGCGCCGACATACAGCGCCACGCGCGTGTCTTCGACATACCCCAGCACGCCGATGACGAACAGCATGAAGGCAATCGCCAGCGCCGGTCCGGCCGGCCACAGCGGCACCTTGAACTTGAGGGCGCGGACTTCCTCGGCCGACAGGCGACGGCGCATGGCAACCTGCGACAGAAGGATCATGAGCCACACCCATACCGTGGCGAAGGTCGCGATCGATGCAATGATCACGAACACCTGCTCGGGAATCAGGTAGTTCAGCACCACGCCGCCGAGCAGCGCGGCCGCCATCGCCAGCACCGTCACCCACGGCACACCGTGACGCGAGGTGGTGCCGAAAAGGCGCGGTGCGTGGCCTTGCTCCGCCATGCCGAACATCATCCGTCCGGCACCGAAGATGTTGCTGTTGATGGCCGAGATGGCGGCGGAAATCACGATGACGTTGAGGATCGCCGCGGCAGACTGGATGCCCAGCCCGGAGAAGATCTGCACGAACGGGCTGCCCTGGCCGCCAATGCCGGTCCACGGAAAGATCGCCATCAATACGGTCATGGTCAGCACGTAGAACAGCAGGATCCGCGCCGGCACGGCGTTGATGGCCCTTGGAATGACCTTCTCCGGATGCTTCGCTTCACCGCCGGTGATGCCGATGATCTCGATGCCGCCGTACGCAAACATTACCACCGCCAGCGACGCGATCAGTCCCCCGGCACCGTGCGGCAGAAAGCCTCCATGGGCCCACAGGTTGGTCAACCCCGGCGAGTGTTCGCCGTTCATCTTGACGCCGAGGAACAGGATCAGGGTGCCGCCAATGATCATGGCGCCGATAGCGAGGATCTTCACCAGCGCCAGCCAGAATTCGAGTTCCCCGAACACCTTCACGTTGCACAGGTTCAGGCCGCAGATCAGCATGACGATGCCGAGCACCCAGATCCATTGCGGCACCTCGGGAAACCAGAATCCCATGTAAATGCCGAATGCCGTCACGTCCGCCAGGCAGACGATGATCATTTCGAGGATATAGGTCCATCCGGTCAGGAACCCCGCGAGCGGCCCGAGGTACTCGCTGGCATACCGGCCGAACGAGCCGGACACCGGCTCGCGAACCGCCATCTCGCCGAGCGCGCGCATGACCATGTAGACGGCCGCGCCGCCCAGGATGTAGGCCAGGATGACGGCCGGTCCGGCAAGCTGGATGGCGGATGCCGAGCCGTAGAACAGGCCCGTGCCAATGGCCGAGCCGAGCGCAAGGAAGCGGACATGCCGCGCGCTCAGGTTGCGTTGCAGTTTTTTCAAGCTGTCTCCAGGAAGATATCGGAATGGGAGCCGCTGCTCCCATGGCGCGCGGGGCTTCGCCCGTTCCGCGCCGGTGCAGGTGTTTTGCCTTAGAGGCTGGGCAGCATGCCCGCGGACAGCATGCCCGTGAGGTGACGGCCGGCGATCAGTGCGCTGGCGCTTTCGATGTCCGGCGCGAAGTAGCGGTCCTTGTCGTAGAACGGCACCGACTGGCGCAGCAGGCCGCGCGCGCGTTCGAGCGTCTCGGAGGTCTTCGCGCCTTCGCGGAAATCGAGACCCTGGCACGCCGCGAGCCATTCGATGGCGACGATGCCCTTCACGTTGTCGGCCATTTCCCAAAGACGCTTTCCGGCGTTGGGGGCCATCGACACGTGGTCCTCCTGGTTCGCGGAGGTCGGCAGGCTGTCGACGCTGGCCGGATGGGCGAGCGCCTTGTTATCCGACGCCAGCGCGGCGGCCGTGACCTGCGCGATCATGAAGCCGGAGTTGACGCCGCCATTGGCGACGAGGAACGCCGGCAGCTGCGACATATGCTTGTCCATCATCAGCGAGATGCGCCGCTCGCTCAGTGCGCCGATCTCGGCCAGGGCCAGCGCGAGGTTGTCCGCCGCCATGGCCACCGGCTCCGCGTGGAAATTGCCGCCGGAAATGATGTCCCCTTCCTCGGCAAACACCAGCGGATTGTCGGAGACGGAGTTTGCTTCGACGGCGAGGACATCCGCCGCATTGCGGATCTGCGTCAGGCAGGCGCCCATCACCTGCGGCTGGCAGCGCAGCGAATAGGGATCCTGGACCTTTTCGCAGCCCGCATGGGATTGGCCGATCTCGCTCGTGGGGCCCAGCAGGTCGCGGTAGATCGCGGCCGAGTCGATCTGGCCGCGCTGACCACGCGCCGCGTGGATTCGGGGATCGAACGGCGCACGCGAGCCGAGCGACGCTTCGACGGTCAGCGCCCCGCAGACACTCGCCGCGGCAAACAAGTCTTCCGCCTGGAACAAGCCCTGCAGTGCGTAGGCGGTGGACACTTGCGTGCCGTTGAGCAAGGCCAGCCCTTCCTTGGCGGCGAGCGTGAGCGGTTGCAGGTCGGCCAGCGCCAGCGCTTCACGCGCGGGCAGCCACTGTCCGCGATGGCGTGCCTGGCCTTCGCCAAGCAGCAGTAGCGACATATGGGCCAGCGGCGCCAGGTCGCCCGAGGCACCGACCGAGCCTTTTAGCGGAATGCAGGGGTACACCTCGGCGTTAACCAGCGCGATCAGCGCGTGGATTACCTTGCGGCGGATACCGGACAAGCCGCGCGCCAGGCTATTGATCTTCAGCACCATGATCAGGCGCGCCAGCGCGTCATCGATCGGCTCGCCGACGCCGGCCGCGTGCGAGAGCACCAGCGAGCGCTGCAGGCTCTCCAGGTCATCCCGTGCAATGCGCGTCTGCGCCAGCAGGCCGAAGCCGGTGTTGATGCCATAGGCCGTGCGGCCCTCGGAGATCACGCTTTCCACGCACGCCACGCTGCGGTCGATCGCCGAGAAGGCGCGCTCGTCGAGCGTGATCCTGACGGGATGCTGGTGGACGGCGCGCAATTGCGCGAGCGTCAGCTCGCCGGGTTGCAGGTGCAGGGCGGTAGCCGACTGGTTTGCTTGAAGGGACATGTTCAGATTCACTGGGTGGCGCCGGGCATCGGCGGGGTCATACCGCTTGGCATCGGCAGGGGTGCTTATCTATGGTTGTACGTTATTGTATATACAAGCAGATGGATACTAGGGTATACCACTCCTGGTAACCCGCCCTGCCCGTGGGCAAGGCGCGGAACGCCCCGCTAACGGCACCACCGCATCGGGATAACCCTAGGCCCGCGTGACGGCGAAATGACAGCTTGGATGTCTAGCATCGCCGTCCCATAGCCCGCCATGGGCATTGGTCATAGGAGACAACTGTCATGCGCATCGCCGGCATGGTTGACAAAGCACAGCGCTCACGACAAGTCGGGTTCGTCGCGTCGCGTGCGGTAGAGCACACAGCACCGCTTCGCGCGGGCCTTTCGCGCAACATATGCTGCCTCACCGAGGCGTCGCAGCCCGCGATGCGATGCACGATTCTTGCCGCCCGCCACCCCGGCGAGCGAAAGCCCGATGCTGCGCGCACCGCCGCATCGGCCTGCCGGGTCGCGAACTACGCAGCGCCTGAGAATCGCCCATGCTGACCGCCATCGCCTATACGATGATCATCGTCTTCATGGCGCTGATCATGACCAAGCGCCTGTCGGCGATGGTTGCGCTGATCCTGGTGCCGATCGTCTTCGGGCTGCTGGCGGGCTTCGGCCTCGAGTTGGGGCCGATGATGCTGGAAGGCATCAAGAAGCTCGCCCCGACCGGCGTCATGCTGATGTTCGCGATCCTGTTCTTCGGGATCATGATCGATGCCGGCCTGTTCGACCCGGCCGTGCGAGTCATCCTCCGGCTGGTCGGCAATGATCCGACCAAGATCGTGATGGGAACGTTCGTGCTGGCGACGGTGGTCTCGCTCGACGGCGACGGCTCCACCACCTACATGATCACCTGCGCCGCCATGCTGCCGCTGTACAAGCGCCTGGGCCTGAGCCGCCTGGTGCTGGCCTGCGTCATCATGATGGCGGGCGGGCTCATGAACATCCTGCCGTGGGGCGGCCCGACCGCGCGCGCGGCCAGTTCGCTGGGCGTGGACGTGGGCCAGCTGTTCGTGCCGATGATCCTGCCGATGATCGTCACCGGTGTCTGGGGCCTGTTCGTCGCGGGCCTGCTGGGGCGCCGGGAAAAGAAGCGGCTTGGCGCCATTGCCTTGCAGCAAGCCGACCGGCCGGCCGACGGTGGCCCGGCAGTCACGGCCAGCGACCCGGCGACCGCGCGGCCGCGGCTGCTGTGGTTCAACCTTGCGCTGACGGTAGCCCTGATGGCACTGCTGATTCACGGCGCGATCCCGCTGCAGGTGCTGTTCATGGTGGCCTCGGCCATCGCCCTGATGGTCAACTACCCCAATATGCAGGACCAGAAGGAACGGCTCTCTGCGCATGCCGGCAATATCGTCCCGGTCGTTTCGCTGATTTTCGCCGCGGGCATTTTCGTGGGCATCCTGTCGGGCACGAAGATGGTGGATGCCATCGCCGCCAGCGTGATTGCCGGCCTGCCCAACTGGCTGGAGCCGTACCTCGCGGTGGTGACGGCGGTGCTGAGCGTGCCGTTCACGTTCTTCATCTCCAACGATGCCTTCTACTTCGGCATCCTGCCGATCCTCGCCAAGGCCGGTGCCGTGCACGGCATTACCGCGGCGGAACTGGGCCGCGCTTCGCTGATCGGCCAGCAGGTCCACCTGCTCAGCCCGCTGGTGGCGTCGACCTACCTGCTGGTCGGCCTGGCGGAGGTCGAGTTCGGCGACCATCAGCGCTTTACGCTGTTGTGGGCACTGTCGGCGGCGGTGGTGATGCTGGCCGCGTGCATTGTCTTCGGCGTGATCCCGTTCATGGGCCGGACCTGAGGCACTGCCATGCAAAATCACCGCACCTCACGGCTCGCCCGCCGACGCGCCCTGCTCGGGCTGGCGCTGGGCTGGCCGCTGGCATCGTCCGCGCAGAACGCCAATGAATTGCTGGACTACGCGCCACGGGCCAAGGCGCCGCCCGGCTACGACCCCGCCTATGCCGGCATGGTCCGAGCGGCCGAGGACGAAGGCCGGCTGGTGATCTACGCGACCACGGACGCCGACGTGGTGAGGCCGCTGCTGGCGGATTTCCAGTTGATGTATCCCCGTGTCCGGGTCGAGTACGACGACCTGACCAGCACCGAGCTGTATCACCGTTACCTGGCCGAGACCCAGCTGGGGACCGAGTCCGCCGACGTGCTGTGGAGTTCGGCGATGGACCTGCAGGCCAGCCTGGTCAGGCGCGGCTATGCCATGACCTACGCCTCGCCGGAGGCATCCGCCCTGCCCGCCTGGGCCCGCTGGCAGGATCAGGGCTGGGCCACCAGCATCGACCCGGTGGCGATCGCCTACAACCGGAAGCTGCTCCGCCCCGCCCAGGTACCACGCACGCACGCCGACCTGGCAAAGCTGATGGCGACACAGGCCGGCCAGCTGCGCCGCAAGGTCATCACCTATGACATCGAGAAATCCGGCCTCGGGTTCCTGCTGGCCACGCAGGATGCCGGGGCGGGGCCGGTCTTGTGGGACATCGCCACGGCACTGGGCAAGCTCGACACCCGCTATGTGTCCACCAGCGCCGCCATGCTGCGCCAGGTCGCCAATGGCAGCATGGCGCTCGCCTACAACGTGCTTGGCGCGTACGCGCTTGGCCAGGCGCGGAACAATCCGGCCATCGGCGTCGCCTTCCTGACCGACTACACGCTGGTGCTGTCGCGCATCCAGCTGATCAGCCAGCGCGCGCGCCACCCGAACGCGGCGCGCTTGTGGATCGACTACACGCTGTCGCGGCGTGGCCAGAGCCTGATGGCGCAGCGCGCCGGACTGTACGCCGTGCGCAGCGATGTCGGCGGCGACACCACCGCCGCCCGGCTGGTGACGCAACTCGGCACCAGCATGCGGCCGATCCTGAACGACGCCGACCTGACGCGTCATCTCGATATCGCGGCCTATCGCGAGTTCGTGACACGCTGGCGCACCGCCACGGGGCAGAAGTAGCAACACCGCGGAATCCGCCACTTCAGGCGGATTTCTTGTATCGGCATATTGGCCCGGCACGCGCTTATACACAGCGATACAAAGCCCCGGGATTCCCGACACATGCCGCCTGGAGCGGCCTCCTAGACTCGTGCTCAGGTTGATCAAGCACACAGGAGAAACAGATGTCGGAACGAATCGATGTGCCCCGCCGGGGCTTTCTGGGCGTCGCGGCGGCAACGCTGGCCGCGGTGCAACTGGGCCTCTCGCAAGCCGCCCGGGCACAGGCCAGCGTAGCGAAGGCGGCACCCCTGCCCCGGACCAGGCCTGGTGCGCATACGGGCTTCGCACCAATCCGGCAGGTCAACGCCGGCGTGCTGAACGTCGGCTACGCCGAGGCTGGCCCGGCCGACGGGCCGGTCGCGCTGCTGCTGCATGGCTGGCCCTACGATATCCATAGCTTTGTCGACGTGGCGCCGCTGCTGGCGGCGCGCGGCTATCGCGTGATCGTGCCCTTCCTGCGCGGCAATGGCTCTACCACCTTCCTGTCGGCGGACACCAAGCGCAATGGCCAGCCTTCGGCCATCGCCGCCGACATGATCGCGCTGATGGATGCGCTCGCCATCCGCCACGCCGTGGTGGCCGGCTTCGACTGGGGCGCGCGCACCGCAGATATCATGGCAGCGCTGTGGCCGCAGCGATGCCGCGGACTGGTGTCGGTGAGCGGCTACCTGATCGGCAGCCAGGCCGCCGGCACGCAGCCGCTGCCGCCCGAGGCCGAACTGCAATGGTGGTACCAGTTCTACTTCGCCACGGACCGCGGCGCGGCCGGCTACCGCAAGTACACGCGGCGGTTCGCCAAACTGATCTGGAAGCTGGCATCGCCGCAATGGAACTTCGACGACGCCACTTTCGAGCGCAGCGCGGCCGCATTCGACAACCCCGACCATGTGGATATCACCATCCACAACTACCGCTGGCGGCAAGGGCTGGCCAGCGGCGAAGCGCGGTTCGATGACATCGAGAAGAAGCTGGCCACGGCGCCGGCCATCCTCGTGCCGACCATCACCATGGAAGGCGATGCCAACGGCGCGCCCCATCCCGAGCCCAGCGCCTATGCCAGCAAGTTCACCGGCCGCTATGAGCACCGCGAACTGACCGGCGGCATCGGCCACAACCTGCCGCAGGAAGCGTCTGCCGCCTTTGCGCAGGCCGTCCTTGACGTAGACCGGCGCTGAGGCGGGACGATGGTTCGGTGCCCGAAGGGGCGCGCCAGTTACAGCGGCACGACCTTCGGCGGGCCTTTCGGCTGGAACGGGAATCCCGGCGGAAATTCGGGCAGTGCCGGCATCGGCGGCATCGGGGGGAACGATGGCAATGGCGGCATCGCGGGCATCGGCGGCATTGGCATGTGTCCGCTGGGGTCAGGCTCCCCGACCGCAATGGACCGCATATCGTTATAGCCGCCGCGGATGGCGGCACGTGCGCCGAGGTCCAGTTCGCGGGTGCACGGCAGGTTTTCGATCAGTAGCGTGGACATGGGAATCTCCTGTAGTCATGGAAAGCGAACGGCGGAAACGACGTTCGACCGGAACTATGCAGATGCCGTGCCACGGAAGGCACGGGTCTTCAGGTGCGCGCTACGGCCTTGCGTGGAGGCCATCTGGTGGGCCGCGGCCAACAGCCGCGCGAAACGTCAGCGCGGCCCGAACAGCGGTATCCACCTGCCTTGTTTCCTAAGCGCCAACCTGCTCGATGGTCGGCTCGCACAGGATCGGAAAATTGACCGAATTGGCAATGAAGCATTGCTCGTGTGCGGCATGGTGCAGCTGCTTCGCCCGTTCGGGATCATCCGACGCGCGGATGGCGACGCGCGGCCGCAGCACGATCTGCGTGAACTGGCTGCGCTCGCCCTCGACCATCGTGCCATGCGCTTCATCCGCATACGCCAGCACGGCGATGCCCGCGTCGGCGCACAGGTGCAGGTACCAGAGCTTGTGGCATGCCGACACCGACGCCACCAGCAGGTCCTCGGGATTCCAGCGTGCCGCGTCGCCCAGGAACGCCGGGTCCGACGAGCCGGGAATGGCTGGCTTGGCCCCCGAGCGGATCATGTAGTCGCGTGCATAAGCCCGGTAGCCCGACGTCCCGCTTCCCTTGTTGCCGGTCCATTCGACCGACACACGATAGTGATGTTCACGCTTGGCCATGTCTGCGCTGCTCCCTAGTCGATGCCGTTGAAGTGCAACGCATGACGGGCCGGCCGGCCCTGCGTCGCCGGACTCCATTATTCCAAAGGACGCGAAACACGGTCGAAGGCCGCGGCTCCGGGCGCGGAAAACGGCTCAGGCGATCGAGCGCCGCAGTGCGCGCGACGGGTGGCTCGCCAGCCGCCGCGCCATCTGCAAGGAGACGCCGAAGCGGTCATAGAACGCGGATTCCACATCGCCGGCCGCAGGCCAGCCGACAAAGCGCTTCAGGTCCGCCATGGCGACGTCGCCGGTCAAGGCTTCGAACAGCAGGCGCATCAGCCGTTGCGTGCGGCAAAGGTCCGTCAGCGCCGTGCCTTGCGAGAACAACAGGCGGCGCAGCTGCGCCGCGGGCATGTCGAGCCGCTCCGCGATAAATCCGGCGCTCCACGCATATTGGGGCTGGAGAAACACGCGGCGCGAGATCCGTTGATGGAGGGCGTCCCGCGGTGCGCCGGGCATGCCGCGCCGGATCTCGAAGGTGCAGGACGACGGCTGCGCACCGCTGCCATCCAGGTGCATGTCGATGGTTTCAAACGGCTCGATCGTGACTTCCTGCCCAGGCATCAGCAGGCGCTCGTAGCCGCGCCGCCGGATGACCGACCTGCCCTGCGTGGGCACGACCGTCAGCGGAAACGCCAGGAACAGGCGCTGCAGGCTGACGTGCGAGTGTGACTGCAGGTGGGCGCGCATGGTGGGTCGGAGGTCGGTCGGGAGTCGGTCGCAAGTCGGTCGTTTCGGGCAGCATCATCGCCGCTAACCGTGCGGCGCACCATCTGCAATTTCCGAACGCACCGTTTGCCTGCGCCACACGCAGCGGTCCCGCTGCCGAGCCGTTCCAGGTCATTCCCAAGCGCTCCGCGCGAGCCCGTTCGACAGGTTTGCCGCCGGATGCCGTTATCATGAGGGGGCCTGGTATGTCTGCCGGCGCACGGCAGACTCACCGTTGCCTGAATGGCAAGGGACTGCCGGGCCCGCCGCAGGACCGCTGCCGTTTTCAATCCGCCGCTCCCATTCGTCCTGCATGGAACACAACATACCTCTTATCACCACGCTTGCCGCCGGCTTCGGCATCGCCCTGGTCCTTGGCTACCTGGCCGAGCGATTCAAGGTGCCGGCGCTGGTCGGCTACCTGGTCGCCGGCATCATCATCGGCCCGGGCACGCCGGGCTTCGTCGCCGACGTCCATCTGGCGTCCCAGCTTTCCGAGATCGGCGTGATGCTGCTGATGTTCGGCGTGGGGCTGCATTTTTCGCTGAAAGACCTGCTGGCGGTCAAGCGCATCGCCGTGCCCGGCGCGGTCGTGCAGATGGCACTGGCGACGGCGCTCGGCGCGGGCGTGGCGTGGCTGTGGGACTGGCATTGGGGCAGCGGGCTGATCTTCGGGCTCTCGCTGTCGTGCGCCAGCACGGTGGTGCTGCTCAAGGCGCTGGAGACGCGTGGCGTGCTCGAAAGCATGAACGGCCGCATCGCCGTGGGCTGGCTGGTGGTCGAAGACCTGGCCACGGTGCTGGTGCTGGTGCTGCTGCCGCCGTTGGCCGGGATTCTCGGCGGATCGACGGGCACCGAAGCGGCCGAGGCCACATCGCTATGGACCACCATCGCGATGACGCTGCTGCAGGTGGGCGCCTTCATCGCGCTGATGCTGGTAGCAGGCCGACGCGTGCTGCCGTGGTTCCTTTGGCTGGTGGCGCGCACCGGCTCGCGCGAGCTGTTCACGCTGTCGGTCATCGCCGCCGCCATCGGCATCGCGTATGGCGCGGCGCAGCTGTTCAGCGTCTCGTTCGCACTGGGCGCGTTCTTCGCGGGCATGGTCATGCGCGAATCCGAGTTCAGCCACCGCGCGGCGCAGGAATCGCTGCCGCTGCGCGACGCGTTCTCGGTGCTGTTCTTCGTCTCGGTCGGCATGCTGTTCAAGCCGGCGATCCTGATCGAGCAGCCGCTGCACGTGCTGGCCACCGTGGCGATCATCATCCTGGGCAAATCGGCCGCGGCCTTCGGGCTCGTGCTGGCCTTCCGCTATCCGCTCAATACCGCGCTGACGGTATCGGCCAGCCTTGCGCAGATCGGCGAGTTCTCTTTCATCCTGGCCGGCCTGGGCCTGTCGCTCGGGCTGTTGCCGGCCGAGGGCATGAGCCTGGTGCTGGCGGCCGCGCTGATCTCGATCGCGCTGAACCCGGTGCTGTTCGCCGTCAACGAACCGTTCCGGCGCTGGATCCTCAAGCGCTCGGCACTGGCCCGGGGCCTGGAGCAGCGCGGCGACCCCTACGCCGAACTGCCGATGAGCACCGAGCGCAAGTACCTGGAAGGCCAGGTGGTGCTGGTCGGCTATGGCCGCGTGGGCCGGCGCATTGCCAGTGCGCTGCAGGCGCGCGGCATTCCGTATGTGGTCGCGGAGCAGAACCGGGAGCTGGTGGAAAGCCTGCGCAATCGCGGCATCGCGGCGGTCTCCGGCAATGCCGCCGAGCCCGCCGTCCTGATCCAGGCCCATATCGCGCGCGCCGCGATGCTGGTGGTGGCGATTGCCGATCCGATCGATGTGCGCCAGATAGCCGGCATCGCGCGCACGCTCAATCCGTCGATCGAGGTCGTCCTGCGCACGCACAACGAGGACGAGTCCGTCATGCTGCGCAAGGAAGAGATCGGCACGGTCTTCTATGGCGAGGAGGAACTGGCCAGGGGCATGACCGCCCATGTGCTGGAGCGCTTTGCGCCAGGGCCGCAGGTTCACGCCTCAGGCCATGCCGCAGGACACGCGGCCTGAGCTACAGGACTTGAAAACGCGCGGGGCATTGCGCCCCCGCCATCAATCCGCGGCGGCACCCGACGACTTCGCCACCTTCGTCCACCGCTGCGTCTCCTTGCCGATGAAATCGCCCAGTTGCGCCGGCGTCATGTCGCCGGCGGTCACGCCCTGCTCCTCGAAGCGTTTCAGCACATCCGGCTGCTTCAGCGCCTTCGCCAGCTCCGTGCCCAGGCGCTGCGTCACCGCGGCGGGCGTGCCGCGCGGCGCCATCAGCGCAAACCAGGTAGTCACCTCGTAACCCTTGATCCCGCTTTCCTCGAGCGTGGGCACGCCTGGGTAGGCCGGGGACCGTTTCGCGGTGGTGACGGCCAGCGCCCTGACCTTGCCCGAACGGACGTGGGGCGCGGCCGAAGGGCTGGTTTCAATGGCCATCTGGATCTGCCCGGCGATCAGGTCGGTCATCATCGGTGCGCCACCCTTGTACGGGACGTGGACGATGTCGGTGCCTGTCATGGACCGGAACAGTTCTCCCGACAGATGCTCGGTACTGCCCGGTCCGGCGGAGCCGTAGTTGACCTGCCCGCGGTGGGACTTGATATAGGCGATCAGCTCCGCCACGGATTTCACAGGCATCGACGGGCTGACCAGCAGCACATTGGGCGTCAGCGCCACCAGGCCAACCGGCACCAGGTCGCGCGTGAAGTCGTAGGGCAGCGACTTGTAGATGCCGGGCGCCATGGTATGTGCCACGGTGGCCAACAGCACCGTGTAGCCATCCGGCGCGGCGCGCGCGACGTTGGCCGCGCCAAGCGTGCCGCCGGCGCCGGGGCGGTTGTCCACCACCACGGGCTGGTGCAGGGCTTCGCCGAGTTTTTGTCCGATGGTTCGGGCGATGATGTCCGTGGTGCCGCCGGAGGCGAACGGCACGACGAGGGTGACAGGCTTGTCGGGCCAGCTCTGGGCGGCGGCGGGTGCCAGGCCGGACAGTGCCAGGCCCGCTCCGAGCAGGCAGGCCAGAGCAGTGCGGCGAACGGTATTGGTCATCGGACGGTCTCCTTGGGGATAGATGGTTTTCTTGTCGGTGCGGCAGCGTTCAGCTTCAGTCCGAGCCGAGCTGCAACGCATTAGGCTGGCGCTTCTCGATGGCGGACTTGAGCAGCGCCGCGCAGCGGTAGATGCCGTGCGCGAACTTGCCGAACGGCAGCGTGGCGAAGAGCGCCATGACCACGCCCAGGTGCACGGCCAGCAGCATGGCCATGGCGCCGGTATCGCGGCCGGCCAGCAAGGCCAGGCCGGAAGCCGCGGTGAGCAGCAGCAGCGCGATGAAGCCGCGATCCATGGGGCGCTGGGCCGCATCCCCGCGGGCCGGGTCGCGCCGCAGGTTCAGCCACAGGAGTCCGGCCGGGCCGGCGAGCAGCCCGATGCCGCCGGCCATGCCCAGCAGCACGGGCAGGCTGCCCACCGGATAAGGCGCATGCATTCCCAGCACATAGTGGTACAGCGTGGCCACCGCGGTCGATGCAAAGCACGCCATGAAGCCGTAGAACGTCAGGTGGTGGAAGCGTCGGCGTGCCAGCGTGAAGCGGTCGTCCTCCTCGTTGCAGCCCTGGCCGTGCCCGCCGTCGAGGTACCGGAGCGTGAGCGCGTTGAGGGCGGCTTCGCCAACGGCCGGCGGGGTAGCGCGCCCCGGCGACACGTCGCGCCAGAAGGTCCGCACTCCGATGCCCAGCGACAGCACCGCAAAGCCGAAGACCGCGCCGAACATCGCGGCCATCATGTTGTGCGGGAAGATCGCGTAGAAGTTGCCGGCCAGCGGCGAGTGCCACAGCGATCCCTGCCGCGCGATGACTAGCAGCAGGAACAGCGCCAGGCCGAAGGCCAGCGCCAGCGCCACGGTCAGGCCATTGCGCCGGTACAGCGCGCCCAGCGGCGCCGGCCATGCGTACTCGGCGTAGGTCTCGCCACGGACCCGCGCCATGGCCTGCGGGACATTCACCGCGAATTCATGCGGCGGTGCGTACTGGCAGGCGTGATAGCAGGCGCCGCAGTTGTGGCACAGGTTGGCCAGGTAGTTCACGTCCGCCTTGCCGAAGGAGAGCCTTCTCGTCATGGCGGGAAACACGGCGCAAAAGCCCTCGCAGTAGCGGCAGGCATTGCAGATCTGCATTTGCCGGGCTACCTCGGCTTCGTTGCCGCTCAGGGGCAGTACGCGGATGGGGATGGTTTTCCTGTCATCGGCGCCTTGCCGGGCCATGCCGCCTGCGGCTTCTTCGCCGGCCTCGCGTACCAGCGCTTCAAGCTGCTTCACGTCGTGCTCCTTTCGATTGTGCGGCCGCCCGTGCCGCCTGCGTGCCGGCAATACGGCCGAACGCGGTGCCGATCGACATGCCGACCCCGGCCGTATAGCCCTTGCCCAGCACATTGCCGGCCATCATCTCGCCGGCCACGAACAGGTTGGCGCTGGGTTGTCCGTTGAAATGCACCGCGGCGTGCTCGTCGACCTTCAGGCCAAGGTAGGTAAAGGTGATGCCCGGGCGCAGCGCGTAGCCGTAGAACGGCGCGGTGTCGATGGGGCGTGCCCAGTGCGTCTTCGGCGGCAGCAGGCCTTCCGTGCGGCAGTCATCCAGCGTCGTGTGGTCGAAGGTGCCGCTGCGGCAGGCGGCGTTGTAGGCCGCCACGCTGTCCACGAAGTCCTGCTCGGGCAGACCGAGCTTGCGGGCCAGTTCGGGCAGGTTGTCAGCCACCGTGCCGGGAAACACCGGCGGCATGAAGCGGCCGACGGCCTTGGCATCGATGATCGAGTAGGCGATCTGGCCGGGCTGCTGGGCCACCAGGCGGCCCCAGATGGCGTAGCGCTTGGGCCAGAAGTCCTCGCCCTCGTCGTAGAAGCGCTCGGCATCGCGATTGACCACCACGCCCAGCGATACGCAGTCGATGCGCGTGCAGATGCCGCCGTCATACAGCGGCGCGCGCGCGTCGATGGCCACGCAGTGCGACTGCGACGGATCGCCGATCGCGTCCGCGCCGGACTCGATCATGTGTTTGAGCAGCACGCCCATGTTGAAGCGCGTGCCGCGGATCAGGAAATTGTCGGCCGGCCATTCGCCGCGCTCGTTCTGGCCCCACGCTTCGCGCAGCCAGGCTCGATTCGATTCGAAGCCGCCCGCCGCCAGCACGCATGCGCGCGCCGCGAAACGCTGGTCGCCGCTGCGCGCGGCCACGAAGCGGCCGCCGTCGAGTTCGATGGCATCGACCGGTGTCTCGTATCGGACCTGGACGCCCATGGCCTCGGCACTGCGGTAGTAGGCATTGACCAGCGCCTTGCCGCCGCCCATGAAGAAGGCATTGGTACGGGCCACGTGCAGCGCGCCCGAGAGCGGCGGCTGGAAATGCACGCCATGGCGGCGCATCCACGGGCGGCAGGTCGAAGACGCGCGGATGACCAGCCGCGCCAGTGCCTCATTGGTGAGTCCGCCGGTGACCTTGAGCAGGTCCTGCCAGTACTCCTCTTCCGGGTAGCTGTCGACCAGCACGTCCTGCGGCGCATCGTGCATGCAACGCAGGTTGCGCGTGTGCTGGGAGTTGCCGCCGCGCCAGGCCATGGGGGCGGCTTCCAGCAGCAGCACGCTGGCGCCGGCCTCGCGCGCCATGAGTGCGGCGCACAGGGCGGCGTTGCCCCCGCCGATTACGAGTACGTCCCACATCAGTACAGTCTCCGTGATTTGCGGCGACTGTACTGAGCGGCCCGATGCCCCGCCAGACGGGATCGGGCAACGGGTGTTTACGAATCGTGAAGGGTAGCGCCGGGCCAGCGGCGGGCGCGCACCAGATCGCGCGCCACGGCGGCGAGCGTGCCGCGCGCGGCCAGGCCCGCGGGAGACAACTCGTCGTCCGACAGGCTGGCCAGCAGGTTCGGGCGCCGCGCCGCGGTGTCGGCAATGGGGATCATCGCCAGGGGCTCGCCGCCCAGGCGCGCCACCGCCGCGCCGGGCTGCACCGTGGCGCCAAGTCCCGCGCGCACGGCATCCATCAGCATGGCCAGGCCATCGATTTCCGCGACCACGTTGGGCTGGTGGCGGCCCCGCGCGAAGGCGGCATCAAGCACGGAACGCAGACCGTGCGGGCTGCTTGGCAGGATCAGCGGCAGCCCGCGCAGTTGCGCAAGCCTTGCCGTCTTGCCCGTCGGCAGACCGGGCATGTCATCGCGGCTGATCAGAAACAGGCGCTCGGTAAGCAGCGGTGCCAGGCTCCAGCGATGGTGGCCCTCCGCCTGGAACAGGACGGCCAGGTCTAGCTGGCGCGTGCCGATCATCGTCGCCAGGTTGCCTGACAGGCTTTCCACGAGATGCAGGCGGATGTCGGGATAGCGCTCGCGCATGGCCTGCATGAAGGGCAGGCCCAGCACGCTGATGGTGCTCGGCGCCATGCCTACACTGACGTGGCCGGAGAGCCTGGCAAGCTGGGCGGCGCGTACTGCGTCGTCGGCATGGCGCACAGCCAGTTGCGCCTGGCGCCAGAATGCCAGTCCGGCATCGGTCGGCACGACGCCCGTCGAGGTGCGCCGCAGCAGGCGCGTGGAAAGCTCGCCCTCCAGGCGACTTATCTGCTGGCTGAGCGCCGATGTGACCACGCCCAGCTTCTGGGCGGCCTGCCCCATGCTGCCGAGTTCGACGACCTGCAGAAAGTACCGCAATTGCCTGAGCTCCATCCGGCCCTCCTCTCAACCAGTTCCCCTCCAGGCACGCGGACGATCCCTGGCAGCGGCTCGTGATCATTATCCGTGAACGGCGGGAGCGGCCATGAAAATTTCAATAGAATCCCGGTTGGTCCGCATTCGCGCAGCGCCGTGACGCTGCGCCCCTTTGGAGGAAACATGAAGGCAGTCAATATCCTGGAAACCATCGGCAATACGCCGCATATCCGCATCAACCGGCTGTTCGGCAATGGCCATGAAGTCTGGATCAAATCGGAACGGTCGAACCCGGGCGGCTCGATCAAGGACCGCATCGCGCTGTCGATGGTGGAAGATGCCGAACGCCGTGGCGTGCTTAAGCCGGGCGGCACCATTGTCGAGCCGACGTCGGGCAATACCGGCATCGGCCTGGCGATGGTGGCCGCGGTCAAGGGCTACAAGCTGATCCTGGTGATGCCCGACAGCATGTCGCTCGAACGCCGCCGCCTGATGCTCGCCTACGGCGCGACCTTTGACCTGACCCCGCGAGAGAAAGGCATGAAGGGCGCGATCGCCCGCGCCGAGGAACTGATCGCCGCCATTCCCGGCGCCTGGATGCCCCAGCAGTTCGAAAACGCGGCCAACATCGAAGTCCATGCGCGTACCACCGCCCAGGAAATCCTGGAGGATTTCCCCGAAGGGCTCGACGTACTGATCACCGGTGTCGGCACGGGCGGCCATATTTCCGGCTGCGCGCAGGTGCTCAAGCAGAAGTGGCCGCAGCTCAAGGTATTCGCCGTCGAGCCGTCGGCTTCGCCCGTGATTTCCGGCGGCGCACCGGCACCGCATCCGATCCAGGGCCTGGGCGCCGGCTTTATCCCGGCCAACCTGAAGACCGGCCTGCTCGATGGCGTGATCCAGGTGGATGCCGAACCGGCCCGCGACATGGCGCGCCGCTGCGCCAGCGAAGAAGGCATCCTGGTCGGCATTTCGTCGGGTGCCACCCTCGCCGCGATCGCCGGCAAGCTACCCGAGTTGCCGGCCGGCGCACGCGTGCTGGGCTTCAACTATGACACCGGCGAGCGCTACCTGACGGTCGAGGGCTTCCTGCCCGCCTGAGGCGGGCGTGTGTGCACCGGCGGGCAACGCCGGTGCACGGTTCGATGCGCGCCATCGGATCCCGCGGCAGCAGATCTCCGCTCGCCGCGGTGCGTTCAAGTCTTGATGCCGGTCAAGCTGCTATCGCCCGCTGCGGCTACGCTGGACCAGAAGGGCCCACTCGGTGCCTCTTACGATTTGCCGTCCCCCGATCACTCGCAACGACTCACCGGAGGTTTCCATGTATCAGCGCATCCTGCTAGCCGTAGACGGCAGCCAGTCTTCCGATCTCGCATTGAGCCAGGCCATCACCCTTGCCACGGCGACCGGTGCGGAGGTCAAGGCCCTGTTCGTGGCCGACGACAGCGACGCATTCTTCGATGTCGCCTACTTCGACGCCAGGGCCCTGATGGAAAGCATCCGTAGCTTTGGCCGCAAGGTCCTGACGGAGGCCGAGGACAAGCTGGAGGCGGCCGGCATCAGGCATACGACCCAGCTTGTCGACAAGCCGGTGGCGCCCGGCCAGATTTCCGCGACCATCGTCGCCCAGGCCGATGCCTGGAGCGCCGACCTGATCGTGCTGGGCACGCATGGCCGGCGTGGCGTGCGGCGCCTGCTGATGGGCAGCGTCTCCGAAGGCGTGGTCAGCAAGTCCAGCCGGCCGGTGCTGCTGATCCGCAGCGAAGTGGAAGGCTAGCGCACCGGGTCCGCGCGGCCCTGGCGCCGCGGGCCTATTGCGCACTTTGCTCCACTGGTCGGACAATCCGGCCATGCGGGATCTCCCCGCCTGGAGCCTTTGATGAGAATCCGCCTGGCATACGTAGCCTCGCTGGCGTGCGTCGCAGCCCTGATCCTGGGCGGCTGCTCGGCGCTGCACCCGGAACAGACCGGCCAGCGGCTGGTCGGCAGCGACCAGAGCGCCGTGCGCAGTACATTCGGCGAACCCACCGATTCCTTCCGTTTTCCGAATGGCACGTCGCGCTGGCTCTACTCCCAGCAGCCTCTCGGTCATGCGGTCTACGCGGCGGACTTTGACGCCACCGGCAAACTCGTGAGCTATCGGCAGATGTTGACGGAAGCCGAAATCTATCAGGCCAAGGTCGGTGCCTGGACCAAGCAGGATGTGCTCGAGCGCTTCGGCAAGCCGCGCGAGCCTATCCAGTATTACCCACTGATGAAGCGCGAGGCCTGGAGCTACCGGATGTTCCAGGACGGCTACCAGACCGCGCACTTCAGTTGCTACTTCGACGACAACGGCGTGCTGCAGCAGACCATGATCATTGTCGACCCGCTCGGCGGCGACCGCCGCGGGCGCTCGCGCTAGCCGTCGCGCCAGGGGAGCCAATGCTGGCGAAAGGGGCTCCCGGACTGCGGCGGCGTTTTCGCGCAGAATAGACCTTGCCGCGACGCAGCAAAGACTGCGCGCGCCTTCCCTGATCTCTTCTTGCGCGGAACCTGAACGTGACTACTGCGATCCTGCTTGAAAACATCCACCCAAGCGCCACGGCGCGCCTGGGCGAAGCCGGCCTGACGGTCGAACGCCGCAGCGGCGCGCTGGCCGGCGACGAGCTGCGCCAGGTGCTGTCCAGCCATGACCTGGTGGGCATCCGCTCCGCCACGCACCTGCGCGCGGACGACATCCGCAGCGCACCGGCGCTGCTCAGCATCGGCTGCTTCTGCATCGGCACCTCGCAGGTCGACCTGGACGCCGCGACGGCGGCGGGGATTCCGGTCTTCAACGCGCCGTTCTCCAACACGCGTTCGGTGGCCGAGCTGGTCGTGTCCGAAGCCGTGATGCTGCTGCGCAAGATACCCGAGAAAAATACGCTCGCGCATGCCGGCAAGTGGGCCAAGGGCGCCAGCGGCGCGTTCGAGGCGCGCGGCAAGACCATCGCCATCGTCGGCTACGGCAATATCGGCTCGCAGGTCGGCGTACTGGCCGAGTCGATGGGCATGCGAGTGGTGTACTACGACGTGCTGGCCAGGCTGTCGCTCGGCTCGGCGCGCGCGGCCGGCACACTGGAAGAGGCTGTGTCGCAGGCGGACGTAGTCACGCTGCACGTTCCCGCCACGGCACGCACGCGCAACCTGATCGACGCTGACGTGCTCGCGCGCTTCAAGCCTGGCGCGATCCTGATCAATGCCTCGCGCGGGACTGTGGTCGACATCGATGCCCTGGCGGCAGCGCTGCGCGCCAGGCACCTCGGCGGTGCCGCGATCGACGTCTTCCCCGAAGAGCCGAAGACCAACAACGATCCGTTCACCAGCCCGCTGCAGCAACTGCCCAACGTCCTGCTGACGCCGCATATCGGCGGCAGCACCGAGGAAGCGCAGGAGAACATCGGCACCGAGGTAGCCGCCAAGCTGCTGCACTACCTGACCACCGGCGGCACCATCGGCGCGGTGAATTTCCCGGAGGTGGATCCCGGTCCGCTGCACGCGCCGGCACGGCTGCTCAATATCCACAGCAACGCACCCGGTGCGCTGGCCGCCCTCAACACGCTGCTGGCACAGGACGGCGTCAACATCAACGGCCAGCACCTGCAGACGCGCGGCCATACCGGCTACGTCGTCACGGACCTCGACCGGGTGCCCTCCGACGCGCTGATGGGGGCCTTGCGCACCCACGCCGGCTTCGTGCGTTCGCGCCTGCTGGTCCGGTAAGTCCCGCCGCCTCACCCGACCGTCCACATCCCACCTCATCCGCTATCCGGCCTCAGGCAACGCCTGTGCCTCGATAGCGGATAGCGACTTGGTCCACGCATGCCCGCCTCGCACCATTCGAAGTGACAAATTTGTAATATTTTTGAGGGAATTGCTCAAGCCACGCCCTATCAAACCGCTATCCGGGACAGGAGCGACTGAGACGCAGTTGCGCTTCGTGCCACACGGCAGTGGCCGGGTGGCATCCACATGAGGGAGTTCGATATGGACGGAAGAGAAAGGCACGTGCCGGCATGGGCACGCCGGCTCGGACTATCGTTGTGGCTCGCCGCCGGCATCGCCGGCACCGCGGCCGCGCAATCCGGCACCATCACTTTCCGGGGAGCCATTACGGAACCCTCTTGCGGATTCGAGACCGGGGCTCAGGTGGTGCACGCCACCTGCATGTCCCCCGGTAGCCGGCCTGTCAGCACGGATCTCAACGCGGCGACTGCCGGCAAGCAGGCCAGCACCCGGGTCGGCGCCGCCCGGCTGAAACTTGAGCGGCTTGCCGGCAGCCGGGGCAACGCCTACATCGTCGTGGCCACCTACCTGTAAAGCCGCCGTCGGGGTCGCGCATGGCGCTCCCCGACTTGGCCGAACCACGTTAGCGGCCCGCCCGGATAAGCTCGGCCGCCTTCTCGGCGATCATGATCGCCGGTGCGTTGGTGTTGCCCGCGACCAGCGTGGGCATGATGGAAGCGTCGACCACGCGAAGGCCCTGCACGCCGCGCACGCGCAACGCCGGATCGACCACGGCCATCTCGTCCACACCCATCTTGCAGGTGCCGACCGGATGGTAGACGCTGTCGGCACGTTCGCGCACAAAGGCCTCGATCGCCTGCTGGCTGCCCTCGCCCGGACCGAAGTCGTCGGTAAACAACTCGCGGCCGCCGGCACTGGCCAGCGCCTGCTGGGCAAAGATCCGGCGGATGGCGCGCACGCCCGCCACCATGCCGGCCATGTCCTCTTCATCGCTCAGGAAGCGCGGATCGATCACTGGCGCCTCGCGCATGTCGCGCGAGCGCAGGCGCACCTCCCCGCGGCTCTTCGGCCGCAGCACGCAGGCGTGGCAGGAATAGCCGTGCCCCAGCTTCTTCCTGTCGCCGCCATGGTTGAGCAGCGCCGGAACGAAATGCAACTGGATATCCGGTACGGCCAGGCCCTGCCGGCTCCGGATAAATGCACCCGCTTCCGCGAAGTTGCTGCTCGGCATGCCGGTACGCTTGCGCCGATAGCGCAGCAGTTCCAGGGACAGCCGGGCAAAGCCGGGCAGCGAATGTCCGAACAGGTCCAGCGAGCGCACCTGCTTGTTGAGGATGACGTCGGGATGGTCCTGCAGGTTCTTGCCAACGCCCGGCAGGTCGGCCACGACACCGATACCCAGCTCGCGCAGTTCCTGCGCCGGCCCCACGCCCGAAGCCAGCAGCAGCTGCGGCGAATTGAAGGCGCCGGCACTGACGACGACCTCCTGCCGCGCCACCAGCTGCTGCTCGACGCCGCCCCGCACCACGGTAAGGCCGGTGGCACGCGTGCCATCGAAGTCGATGCGCAGCACCTGTGTATCCACCAGCACCGTCAGGTTGCGCCGGCCACCGCTCAGGGTTGTGTCGGCGGCGTTGCCCTGGTGCAGGTAGGCACGCGCCGTGTTCCAGCGCTCGCCACGGCGTTGCGTGACGTGGTACAGGCCCGCGCCCTCCTGCTCCGCGCCATTGAAGTCGCCGTTCGCCGGATAGCCTGCCTGGATCGCCGCCTGGACAAAGCGGTTCGAGAACGGATTGGGCGAGCGCAGGTTGCTGACCCAAAGCGGACCCGTGCCTCCGTGCCAGCGGTTGTCGTCACGGCCCTGGTAGTCCTCATGGCTTTCGCTGCGCCGGAAGTAAGGCAACACGTCTTCATAGCCCCAGCCGGTGCAGCCCAGGCTGGCCCAGTCGTCATAATCGTTGCGGTGGCCCCGGATATAGACCATGCCGTTGATCGACGAGCTGCCGCCCAGGCCCTTGCCGCGCGGCTGGTAGCCCTGCCGGCCATTGAGGCCGGCCTGCGGCGCGGTGTGGTAGCCGTAGTTGCGCACGCCGGCCTTGGGCACCGTCGACGCCATGCCGATCGGCATCCACACGCTGACGTGGTGATCGCTGGGCCCCGCCTCGACCAGCGCTACCGTTACCGCGGGATCTTCTGCCAGCCGTGCCGCAATGGCGCAGCCCGCCGAGCCCGCGCCCACCACCAGATAGTCAAACGTTTCCATGTAAGCAGTCACTCTCCTATGCGTCCGCGGCACAGCCGGCGACCGACTTGTACTCCAGGAACTCCGCCAGGCCATAGGCGCCGAACTCGCGGCCGTTGCCCGATGCCTTGTAGCCGCCGAACGGCGCACTGAAGTCCATCCGGGCGCCGTTGATCTGCACGGAGCCGGCACGCAGTTCGCCCGCTACACGACGCGCGCGCGCCGGGTCACCGGACCAGACGTAGGCGGCCAGTCCGTACGGCGTGTCGTTGGCGATGCGGATCGCCTCGGCCTCGTCGTCGTAGGGAATCATCACCAGCACCGGCCCGAAGATCTCTTCGCGGGCGATGGTCATGTCGTTGTTGACATCGGCGAAGACGGTCGGGCGGCTGTAGAAGCCCAGCGCAAGCCCGTCAGGCCGGCCGGGACCACCCGCGATAACGCGCGCGCCCTCGCCTATGCCCGCCTCGATCATGCGCTGCACGCGCTCGTACTGGGCCCGGTTGGAACTGGGGCCCAGCTTGCTGTCCGGCGCAGCGGGGTCGCCCACCGTCAACGCCTGCGCGGTCGCCTGCGCAATGGCGATGGCGGTCTGGTACTGCGCGCGCGGCACCAGCATGCGCGTGGGCGCCGTGCAGGTCTGGCCCGAATTCAGCATGCAACTGACCACGCCGCCCGAGACCGCGGCCTTGAGGTCGGCGTCGTCCAGGATCAGGTTGGGCGACTTGCCGCCCAACTCCTGCGCCACGCGCTTGACCGTCGGCGCGGCCTGCACGGCCACGTCGACGCCGGCACGCGTCGACCCCGTGATCGAGACCATCTCCACGCCGGGATGGCGCGACAGCGCCGCGCCCACCGTCGGACCCGTGCCGAACAGCATGTTGAACACGCCCGCCGGCGCGCCGGCTTCATGCACGATCTCGGCAAAGATGCGCGCATCGAGCGGTGCGATCTCCGACGGCTTGAGCACCACCGTGCAGCCCGCCGCCAGCGCCGGGGCGACCTTGGCGGCGATCTGGTTGACCGGCCAGTTCCACGGTGTGATCAGCGCCGTCACCCCGACCGGCTCGCGCACTACCTGCGTGGTGCCGCTGACGGTGACGAAATCAAAAGCTTCCAGCGCGGCAATGGCCGACTGGATCTGTACCAGCCCCATCGGCGCCTGGTACTCGCGGCACAGCCACAGGGGCGCGCCGATCTCCGTGCCGATGGCCTCGGCGATCTCGCCGAGGCGCGCCTTGTAGCCATCGGCAATGCGGCGCAGCAGCGCCAGCCGTTCCTCGCGGCTGGACCTGGACCACGACACGAACGCGTCGCTTGCCGCGGCCACGGCCCGATCGACATCGGCCACGCCGCCCATGGCAACCGTGCCGATCACCGCTTCCGTCGCCGGGTTGACGATATCCGCCAGCGAGAAGCCGTCAGCGGGTGTCACCCACTTGCCCCCGATATAGAACGTATTGAGATTGTGCATCGATCGTAGCTCCTGAAAGTGGGGGCGCTTCAGAAAGGTTTGTCGCCGATGATGGTTGCGCGCATCATGCGGCGCACCGCCGGGAAATAGTCCTGCACGGCGTAATGCTGCGTCGAGCGGTTGTCCCACAACGCGATGGTGTTGGGCTGCCACTTCAGGCGCACCTGGTACTCGGGGACCGCGGCCTGGCGGAACAGGTATTGCAGCAGGTCCAGCTCGCCATAGCGGAAATCGAAGCCCACGCGGAACTGGGCCTTCTCGCCGAAGTTGGCGAGGTGCGTGACGAAGCCTTCATTGACATAGAGGATCTTTTCACCGCTCTCCGGGTGCGTGCGCACGACCGGGTGGGTGACGGCCGGGAATTTCTTGCGGTTGATCTCGCGCTCCTCGGGCGTCATGCGCGCGCCGAAGCCGGGCATGATGTCGTGCACTGCGTAGAGACCTTCGATCCGTTCCTTGACCGCGTCGGGCAGCGCCGCATAGGCGCGTGCCATGTCGACCCAGATGGTGTCGCCACCGGACTCCGGGCATTCCACGCAGCGCAGCATCGATGCCATCGACGGCACCTCGCGCCACGATACGTCGGAGTGGTAGATGTTCTCGCGCCCGCGCATGTCCTTGGTGCCGCCCAGCAGCACCAGTTCCGGATGGTCCGCGTGATGCGGGAACACGGGATGCACCTCGAGTTCGCCAAAGCGGCGCGCAAGCGCCACGTGCTGTGCCGGCGTGATGTCCTGGTCGCGGAAAAACAGCACCTTGTGGCGCACCAGCGCCTGGCGCAGCGACGTCAGGGTTGCGTCGTCCAGCCGCTCGCGCAGGTCGATGTCGCCAACCTCGACGCCGATCGTGGGCGTCATCCGGGTCACGGTGAAGCCGTGGTAGCCCACGGACGTGGCCTCTGCCGATACGTCCTTCAATTGGACCGCTGCGTTGCTGTTGCTCATGTTGTCTCCTCGATAAGATAGCGAGGGCCACGGTGCGAGCGCGCCGCGCCGTGGCCGGTTCTGTGGCGTGCCGGCGCGTATCAGTCCAGGCGGATGTCCGAAGCGCGGATGGCTTCCGCCCAGTAGATCTGCTCGGCCTTGACGACGTCGGCAAAGGCTGCGGGCGTGCTGCCCTTGAGTACGATGCCCAGATCCACCATGCGCGCCCGGAAATCCGGGTTGGCCAGCGTTCGGTTGACGTCCGCCGAGACCTTCTCCACGATAGCGCGCGGCGTCGCCGCAGGGGCGAACATGCCGACCCATCCCTGACGCTCAAGGCCACGCACGCCGGCTTCGGCGAACGTCGGCGCATCGGGCAGCAGCGGCGAGCGCGCCGCGCCGGCCACGGCCAGTACGCGCAGCTTGCCGGCGGCGGCATGCTGGCGCGCGCTCACCGCCGCGATCATGCCGGCGGGAAGCTGTCCGCCGAGCAGGTCGTTGATCAATGGCGCCTCGCCCTTGTAGGGCACGTGCGTGAGCTCGACCTTGGTGTTGCGCGCGAAGATCTCCATGTACAGATGGCCGCTTGAACCCAGTCCATACGAACCATACGCAAGCGGCTTGCCCTGCTTGCCTATGTAGTCGATGAGCTGCTTGACGCTGCTCACGCCCAGCGACGGCTGCACCACCAGCGCGAGGTTCGACGTGCCCAGTTCCGAAATGGGCGCGAAATCACGCACCGGGTTGTACGTTGCCTTGCTGTACAGGCTGGGCGCCTGCACCATGCCGGTCAGCGTCAGCAGCAGCGTGTGGCCATCGGGCTCGGCCTTGGCCACCATGTCCGCGCCGATCATGCCGCCGGCGCCGGGCCGGTTATCGACGATGACCGGCTTGCCCCAGGCCTTGGCGAGGCCTTCGGCAATCTGCCGCGCGACCACGTCGCCGGTGCCGCCGGCCTGGTAGGGATACACCACGCGCACCGCGCGCGACGGATAGGCCGCCCCATTCGCCTGTGCGCGCGCACTCAGGCCGAATCCTCCGAGCGTTGCGCCCGCCAGCCCGAGTCCCAACTGCTGCAAAACCTTGCGCCTTTGCTGCTGCATCTTGCTGTCTCCACATTGTCTTTGTGCTTCCGCGTGCCGGACGGCACGGGTTCGACTGACTGCGCTGCGGCGGCAGCCGGCCTCTGTCGGACCTGGTCATGCAGCCGCGGTCCTGCATACCGCTGGCCTCAGAGCGTGCGCGCGATGATCTCTTTCATGATCTCGTTCGAACCGCCGAAGATCTTGCTCACGCGGGAATTCACGTACATGCGGGCAATCGGGTACTCCATCATGTAACCGTAGCCGCCATGCAGCTGCAGGCATTCGTCGATGATCTCGCAGCTGGTCTGCGTACCCCACCACTTGGCCATGGCCGCGGTCTCCGCATCGAGTTCTTCGCGCAGGACCTTGGCCATGCAGTCGTCGACAAAAGCACCGGCGATCACGGCCTTGGTCTTGCACTCGGCCAGCTTGAAGCGCGTGTTCTGCATATCGAGCAGCGTGGCGCCGAAGACCTTGCGTTCGCGCACGTACTCGGTCGTCAGCTCCACCGCGCGCTCCATGGCCGACAGCGCCCCCAGCGCGATGATCATGCGTTCCTGCGGCAGTTGCTGCATGAGCTGGTAGAAGCCCTTGCCTTCTTCCGTGCCCAGCAGGTTCGCGCACGGCACGCGGACGTCGTCGAAGAACAGCTCGGCGGTGTCCAGCCCCTTCTGACCGATCTTTTCGAGGATGCGTCCGCGGCGGAAACCGGGCAGGTTCTCGGTCTCCACCACCACGATCGACACACCCTTGGCGCCCTTGTCCGGATCGGTCTTGCAGACCACCAGGATCAGGTCGGCCAGGAAGCCGTTGGTGATGAAGGTCTTCGAGCCGTTCAGCACGTAGTGGTCGCCGTCGCGCTGCGCGCGGGCCTTGATGCTCTTGAGGTCCGAGCCCGCGCCGGGCTCCGACATGGCAATGGCCGCGACCATCTCGCCGCTGGCCATCTTCGGCAGCCAGTGGCGCTTCTGCGCTTCGGTGCCGTAGCGCAGGATGTAGTGCGCAACGATGCCACTGTGGACGTTGGTGCCCAGGCTGCTCACGCCGGCGCGCGACTGCTCCAGCGTGATGATGGCCTCATGCGCGAAGTTGCCGCCGCCACCGCCGTATTCCTCGGGAATGCTCGCGCACAGCATGCCCATCTCGCCGGCCTTGCGCCAGATCTCGCGGTCCACGTGTTGCTGCTTCCACCAGCGGTCTTCGTGCGGGACCAGCTCGCGCTCGATGAACTTGCGGATGCCATCCTGGAACATGGCCAGGTCATCGGTGATCCAGGGTCTTTGGTTGAATGCCATGATGTCGCTCCTCCCCGGTCAGGGACGGCCGCCGCCGCAGATCAGGACCTGGCCGGTGATGTAGTTGGATTCCGGAATGCAGAGCAGGTACACCGAACCGGCCGCCTCGACCGGGGTGCCGCCACGGCCGAGCGGAATCATCGCTTCGATGTTCTTCATCAGTTGCGGGTTCACGCCGACCTTGATCTCGTTGCCGCCGATATTCAGCGTCGAAGTATTGTCCGAGCCGGCGGTGGCTTCGGTCAGGCGGGTCTTGATCAGGCCGAAGGCCACGCTGTTGACGTTGACCTTGTAGCGGCCCCACTCCTTGGCAAGCGCCTTGGTCAGGCCGTTGATGGCGGCCTTGCCAGCCGAGTAGTTGGCCTGGCCGGCGTTGCCCATCACGCCCGAGACCGACGAGATGTTGACCACCTTGCGGAACACTTCCTGGCCGGCCTCGGCTTCCTTCTTCGCGGCTTCGCGGAAGTAGTCGGCGGCGGCGCGCAGGATGCGGAACGGCGCGGTCACGTGCACGTCCATGATGGCCGACCACTGCTCGTCGGTCATCTTCTGGATCACGTTGTCCCACGTATAGCCGGCGTTGTTGACGATGATGTCCAGCCGCCCGAAGGTCTGCAGCGCGGTACCGACGAAGCGGGTGCCGAAGTCGGCTTCGGTGACGCTGCCCACGCACGCCACGGCCTTGCCGCCGGCGGCGACGATTTCCTGCACCACGACCTGCGCCGGTTCGGCGTCGAGGTCGTTGATGACCACGGCCGCGCCTTCGCTGGCGAGTTTCAGCGCGATCTCGCGGCCGATACCGCGGCCTGAACCCGAAACAATGGCGACCTTGTCGACAAGCTTGCTCATTTCCCTATGCTCCTTTGCTGATCTGTTGAATGTCCCGGCAATGCGGTGCCGCGTCAGGCGGCGAGGGCGATCAGTGCATCGCCCGACAGCTTCGTTTCGCCCGCCTGGTTGCGGGTCTGCAGTGCCACGCGCACCGTGCGCGTGGCCTCATCCTTCTCGACGACCGTGCCCGTGCAGGCGATCTCGTCGCCCACGTGCGTGATGGCCGCAAAGCGCACCGAGAAGCTGCGGATGGCCTGCTGCGGCACCCAGCTGGTAAGCAGGCGCCCGAGGTAGGCCATCGAGAGCATGCCGTGTGCAAAGACGTCTGGCATGCCGGCCTGGCGCGCGAAGTCGATATCGACGTGGATGGCGTTGTGGTCGCCCGAAGCGCCCGCATACAGCGCCAGCGTGAGCCGGGTCAGCGGCGGCGCGGTGAAGGACGGCAGTTCCGAGCCGACCGCGATCTCATCAAACCGGAGGGTCTGCATGACTGTCTCCTTAGCTGTTGCGCACGACGATGGTGCTGCGCAGGTCGGCGACCGGGTCGCCCTTGGCATCGGTCACGCGGGTTTCACGCACCACGAACTCCAGCGCGCCGCCCTTCTTGGCGTAGATATCGGCGACGCGGGTCTCGAAGGTCAGGCGCTCCCCCGCATAGGCCATGCGGTGATACTCGAAGTGCTGCTGGCCGTGCAGGACCTTGCCGATGTCGATGTTCAGGCGCTCGATCATCGCGCGCGGATTGGGCGACTCCATTTCCAGGCAGAACAGGAACGTCGGCGGCACCGGCAGGCCCGGATAGCCCGCGGCCTCGGCCGCGGCCAGGTCGGTGTAGCGCGCGTCGGCCTGGCCCGTCGCCTTGGCGAAGAAGCGCAGGCGACCGGCCTCCACGTCGACGGCGTGGCGCGAGATCAGTGCGCCGATATGCATCTTGTCGATCATTGCTCGCTCCCCTGCCGCTTACTGCTGGCGTTCGTACAGCGTCACCACGCAGGCGCCGCCGAGGCCGAGGTTGTGCTGCAGCGCCAGTCGCGCGCCGTCGACCTGGCGTTCGCCAGCCTTGCCGCGCAATTGCCAGACCAGCTCGGCACACTGCGCAAGACCGGTGGCGCCGAGCGGGTGGCCCTTGGACAGCAGGCCGCCGGACGGATTGGTCACCACGCGGCCGCCGTAGGTGTTGTCGCCGTCGACGATGAACTTCTCGGCCGTGCCCACCGGCGTCAGGCCAAGGCCTTCATACGTGATCAGCTCGTTGGCCGTGAAGCAGTCATGCAGTTCGACCACGTCGATGTCCGCGGGCGACACGCCGGCCTTCTCATAGACGGCGTTCGCCGCGGCTGCGGTCATGTCGTAGCCCACCACCTTGCGCATGTCGCCTTCGTCGAAGGTGCTGTTGCGGTCCGTCGTCATGGCCTGCGCGGCGATCTTTACGCGGGTGTCCAGGCCATGCTTGCGCGCGAACGACTCCGAGCACAGGATGGCGGCGGCCGCGCCACAGGTCGGCGGGCAGCACTGCAGGCGCGTGAGCGGATCGAACACGGTCGGCGCTGCCATCACCTCATCGAGCGTCACCGTGTTGCGGAACACCGCGAACGGGTTGCGCGCGGCGTGCTGGCGTGCCTTGACCGAGATGCGCGCGAAGGTGTCGGGGCGGATGCCGTATTCCTTCATGTACGCGCGCCCGGCGCCGCCGAAGAACTGGGCCGCGCGCGGCGCCTGCTCGTCGAAGCCCTGGACCTGCGCCATGGTCTTGGCGAAGCGCGCCATCGGGCCCGGGCGGTCGGTATAGGCACCCTTGAGCGCGCCCGGCACCATCTGCTCGAAGCCGACCGCGATCGCGCATTCGACCGCGCCGCTTTCCACCGCCTGGCGCGCCAGGAACAGCGCGGTCGAGCCGGTGGCGCAGTTGTTGTTGACGTTGATGACCGGGATACCCGTCAGGCCGACGCCATAGATCGCGGCCTGGCCGGACGTGGAATCGCCGAACACATAGCCTGCGTAAGCCTGCTCGACCAGCGCGTAGTCGATACCCGCGTCGGCCAGCGCTGCCTTGGCGGCGTTGGCGCCCATCACGCCATAGTCATCGCTGGCGCCCGGCTTGGTGAAGCGAATCATGCCGACGCCGGCCACTACCACGTTGTTGCTCATGTCGATTTCCTGCTGAGATAAAGGAGGCAGCCGCTTCAGTTGACTTGCCGGGTGTTGTCTTGCCAGTACGGCGAGCGCAGGTCGCGCTTGAGGATCTTGCCGGCTGCGGACAGCGGCATCTCGCCGCGGAACTCGATGCTCTTCGGGCACTTGTAGCCGGCAATGAACTGGCGGCAATGCTCGCGCAGGCCGGCTTCATCCACCTGGGTGCCGGGCTTGAGCACGACCACGGCGTGCACGGCCTCGCCCCAACGCGTATCGGGCACGCCGATCACGGCACACGACGCCACCGCCGGATGGCGCGAGAGCACGTTCTCGACTTCCGCGGAATAGATGTTCTCGCCGCCGCTGACGATCATGTCCTTGAGGCGGTCGACGATGAACAGGTAGCCGTTTTCATCCATGTAGGCGCCGTCGCCGGTGTGCAGCCAGCCGCCACGCAGCGTGTCGGCGGTCTCGCCTGGCTTGTTCCAGTAGCCCTGCATGACGTTGGGGCCGCGCACCACGATTTCGCCCACGGCGTTGCGCGGGACTTCAACGCCCTGCTCGTCGACGATCTTCACGGTGACGCCGTAGCCGGGACGGCCGGCCGAGCGGTACAGGCCGCTGGCGCGGCCTTCCGGGCCATGGTTGGCGGGCGGATTCACGGAGACCACCGGGGCAGCTTCGGTCAGGCCGTAGGCGTGATAGAACTGCACCTGCGGCAGCGCGGCAGCGCCGCGTCCAGCAGGCCGGCGCTGATCGGCGAGGCGCCGTAGTTGATGCGCTGCAGGCCGCTCAGGTCATGGCTCGCGAAGTCCGGATGGGACAACACCGCCTGCAGCATGGTGGGTACGAGCAGGATCTCGTTGACCTTCTCGCTCACCATGGTTTCCAGCACTTCCCTGGCATCGAAGGCCGGGATCAGCGCGTGCGTGGCGCCGGCGATGAACAGCGTCACAGCCTTGGCCATGGCCGCCGTATGGAACAGCGGGCAGGCGTGCAGCGTGATGGTGTCTTCGGGGCACGGATACTGCGCCATGCGAGAAATCGCCGACGCCCACAGGTTCATGTGCGACTGCATCACGCCCTTGGGCTTGCCCGTGGTACCGCCGGTGTACATGATGGCGGCGAGGTCTTCCCCGCCGCGCAGCGCGTCGTCGACCGGCGTGGCGCTGGCCACCAGTTGCTCGTACGACAGCATGCCGTCGGGCGCCGGGCCGTCGCCGGCGTGGATCAGCAGCGGCTTGCGGCGTGCGCCGGCCACAATGCCCGCCACCATCGGCAGGAAATGGTCGTCGACGATCAGGATGCCGGTGTCGCAGTCGTCCAGCGAATAGACGATCTCGGGCACACTCCAGCGGGTATTGACGGGATTGAGGACGCCGCCGCCCCACCATACGGACAGCATGTATTCGATGTAGCGGTCGGAATTCAGCGCCAGCATGCTGACGCGGTCCCCGGGCGCCATGCCGAGCTGGCGCAGCGCGCCGGCCAGGCGCGCGACGCGGCCGCCAAGCTGGCGAAAGGTCTGGCGGCGGTTGCGGAAAACGGTGGCGGTGCGTTCGGGCGTTTGCTGCAGGCAGCGGTGCAGGCCCTGGGTCAGGTACATACTACGAAGTCTCCGGTGATACGGTGGCGCGCGGCGCGCGGGCGGACGTAGCGCCCCGCTGTAGTGGGCCACTTTAGGAGCCGCCTGGCCGGCTGTCGTCCGCCGAAGGGAGGAAAATCCCGCCGGCCGCCAAATCGTCCAAAGGAACTACGACAGGCGTACGCCACCGTGGAACAATCGCGCTTTTCCTGAGCCCGGCGCATCAAAATGCGTATGATTGAGCACAAATGTGCGAGATCACGGCGTCGATCAGCCATGCCCACAGGAGTAGAGGAGATTCCCTTGCCCGCCCACCCCGCCTCGACCGGCACCCTCAGTGAATCCGGCCTGCCGGGACTCGTGGCCTCCAAGCTGGTGCCGCCGGCCAGTGGGCCGACGACGCTCGCGCGGCCGCAGCTGGTGCAGGGGATGCTCGACGCCAGCGCCGCGCGCCTGATCCTGATCCGCGCGGCCGCCGGCTTCGGCAAGACCACGCTGATGCAGCAGTACGCGGCCCAATGCGCGGCACGCCAGCGCGGCACGGCGTGGCTGCGCGTGGATAGCGGCGACAATGACCTGCAGCGTTTCCTGGTCCACCTGGACGCCGGCCTGCAGGCCCTGCATGGACGGCGCAAGGCCGCGCGCCCCGCCGCGCCCGCAAGCGAGCCCGCCGGCCCGTGGCTGGCGCACCGCATCATCGAACAGGTGGCGGGCGCCGTGCTGCCCTTCAGCATCCTGCTCGACGACTTCGAGGCCGTGCAAAGCGCCTCGGTCCTCAATTTCATCCAGCAACTCGTCGAGGCCATGCCGCCGTGCGGGACGCTGGTGATCGCGTCGCGCGTGACCCCCGAGATCGGCCTGGGGCGCATCCGCGCGCGCGGGCAACTGCTCGAGATCCACCCGGCGCAACTACGCTTCACGCTGGAAGAAGCCACCGCCCTGATCCGCGAGCACTGCCACCTGCCGTTGCGCGACAACGAGATCGCCACGCTGCATCGCTGCACAGAAGGCTGGGCCACCGCGATCTACCTGGCCACGCTGTCGCTGCAGACCCGCACGGACCACGGCGCTTTCGTGGCCTCGTTCTCGGGCACCAACCTTGAACTGGCCGAGTACCTGGCCGAGGACATCCTGGCGCAGCAGGGCGAGGCTTGCCGGACCTTCCTGCTGGAAACCAGCGTGCTGGGCCAGCTCAGCGCGCCGCTCTGCGACGTGGTGACGGGCCGGCAGGACAGCCGCGCTATGATCGACTATCTCGAGCGCGCCAACCTGCTGCTGTTCCCGCTCGATGGCGACCGGACCTGGTATCGCTATCACCCGCTCTTCGCCAGCTTCCTGCAGCACCGGCTGGAACTGCAGCAGCCGGGCCGCGCCACCGCACTGCACCGCGCGGCGGCACGCTGGTACCTGGATCAGAACCGCCCCGTGCCGGCAGTGGACCATCTGCTCCAGGCCGGCCTGCACGACGAGGCGTTGCCCGAGATCGCGCGCCAGGCCGATACGCTGCTGGCCGGGGGCCGCGTGCGGCTGCTGGTGCGATGGCTGGACCAGATCCACCCCGAGGCGCTGGCCCCCTATCCGCGCGTGCGGCTCGCGCGTGCATGGGCGCTGCTGCTCAACCGGCGCTATCCCGAAGCCCTGCAGGCCGTCGAATCGATCCAGGCCGAGCTCGACGCCAGCCCCTGCAGCCAGCGGCTCGCCGTGGAGGCCGAAACCATCCGCTGCGTACTGCTGGTGATGACCGACCAGGTGGAAGCCTGCCGCCAGGCCAGCATGGTCCAGATTAACCGGCTCGGACCCGATGACCTGTTCCAGTACTGCATCCTGGCCAATTCGCTCGCATACAGCCAGATCTGCACGCACCGCTACGACGATGCGCGCAGCGTGCTGTCGCGCGCGATCCAGCGGGGCGCCAATGAGCGCTCGGTATTCATGCGCAGCATCGCCGATTGCCTCGAGGGCATCATCGACCTGGTACAGGGCCGCCTGGGCAATGCACTGGCGCGCTTCCACACCGCATCCACGCGCACGTGGGATGACGCGCGCGGCGATATCACCGGTGACAAGCCCGCCATCGACACCTCATGGGCGCTGGCCCTGTACGAAAACGACGCGCTCGACGAGATGGCCCGGCTGCTGGCCGACGCACTCCCTTACACCAAGGCCAACGGGCCGCCCGACTCGGTCATCGGCTGCCACGTGCTCAGCGCGCGGCTGGCGCTGCTGCGTGGCGACAAGGAGCAGTGGCTGCGCGTGCTGGCCGAGCTGGAGCAACTGGGCCAGCAGGTCAACGCCGAGCGTTCGGTGTGCTCCGCCTGGCTGGAGCGGGCCCGCGTGGCCACGCTGGAGGGCCGGCTCGAGGCCGCCGAGCAGGCGCTGCGCGCCGTCGATCTCTATGGCGGCTGGGAAGCGCTTGATACCGCCGGCCACGCCAGCGACATCGATCGTCCGTCGATCGCGCGGCGCCGGCTGGAGATTGCGCAGGGACAGCATGCCCGGGCACTCGCCGCGCTGGACCCTGCCATTGCTTGCGCGACCGCGCACCAGCGTTACTGGCGCCTGATCAAGCTGCGCATCCTGCGCGCCGCGGCGCTGGATGGCCTGGCGCGGCGTGAGGAGGCGCTGCAGGAAATCACCGAAGCGCTGCGCCTGGCGAGCCATGAAGGCTTCCTGCGCACGTTCCTCGATGAAGGCGACGGCGTCGCTGCGCTCGTGCGCACGTGGGCTTCGGCACACCAGGCGCAAGCGGCGGCCCTAGGCATCGCGCCTTCGTTCGTCGCGCGATTGCTCGGCAAGCTGGCAGGCGCTTGCGCCAGTCACGACACCGAACCCGCGCTGGTGGCCGGCCTGTCGGACAGCCTCACGGCGCGCGAACTGGAAGTCCTTCAGATGTTGTCGGCGGGGCTGCGCAACCGCGCCATCGCCGAGCGGCTGTTCCTTTCCGAACTGACGGTCAAGTCCCACCTGCGCAAGATCAACACCAAGCTGGGGGCGCAGAACCGCACCGAAGCGGTGGCGATCGGGCGCGCCCGCGGGCTGATTCCGTAAGACTCAAGGGGAAAGACACGGCACATTGTGCCGGTCCCCTGGCCGGCCTTCTTCCCCACCGGGTCTATCAGTACGGTCGGGCGTGCCGCCTTGGATTCCACGCTTTTTGGAGTATCATACGATGATAATATTATTATCATCGTATGCAACTACGAAGCACCTGTGCATCCCCCTGCTGCGGCCACGCGCACGCCGGTTCAGATGAGGACTCGAGGTGCACTATTTCTTGATGAGGGGTCAGTGGTAGAAGTGACGATCGAACCCCCTGCGAGGGACGCATTTCAGGGAAGGAATTCCGCGCGGTTGGCTTTCGTGGCCAGTCAATTCGAGTGTGACGTCCTGCTCACGAGCGGCGCCTGGGTCGCAAATGCCAAGGACGTCATGGAGGTCGTGCGGCTGTCGGCCCGCGCCGGCTCGCACATACTCATCCAGGCGACCGGACCGGACGAGGCGGCTGCCCTCGTTACCATCGCCGCATTGTTGAGGGGGAAGATGCTTCCCAAGTCTCTCTGATGGGCACCGACAAGATGCACGCGGACCGCTCCTCATTCGAGGCCTACCTGAAATTCCTGTCCGAGTCGACCAACGACGGTACGCCCCAGGTGTTGGAAACCCGGCACGCGCTGTCGCTGCATTTCGACGCACTGGCCACCCAAAGCTTCATGTCGCGCAAGGATCCCGACAAGCTGGTGCTGGGTTACACCCGGACGATGATGGCATTCCTGTTATTGCACCCGACTCCCGCGAGAATCTCGATGATCGGCTTGGGCGGCGGTTCACTTGCCAAATACTGCTACCGGCATCTCGCCAGCACCAAAGTGGTGGCGATTGAGATCAATCCGGCGGTGATCGCCTTGCGCGAGCAGTTCCAAATCCCGCCGGACGACGAACGGCTCGAGGTGGTTTGCGCGGATGGCGCCGAGTATGTAGCAAACCAGAATGCACGTCCGGACGTCATCCTGGTGGACGGATTCCTGGCCGACGGCATGCCGGAACAGCTTGGCACCGCGGACTTCTATGCCGCCTGCCACGCACGCCTCGCCGATAACGGTGTGCTGGTCGCGAATTTTCTCGAGACCGATCCCGACATACCGCTTTATCTGGAGGAGGTCGGTACCGCATTCGGCAAGTCCATGTCGCTTTCCCTTGCTGAAGACAGTGCCAACTACACGTTGTTCGCCTGGAAAGGACAGAACAAGCTGCCCTCGCTGGATGCACTGCTGGCACGTGCGCGCGTCCTGCAAACCGCGCATCCGCTGAACCTGACCGCGGCCGCCCGCCGGCTCAAACGCGGCGAGCGCGTTGCGTCGGATCGCGCCTCCTGGCCCAAGCCGCCGAGGCACCCGATTCAGTATTGACGAGCCCCCACACAAGCGTCTGATCAGCCCAGCCATGCCCATCCCGCACCTGCGTAAGCTAACCGGAAGGGAGCGCAGCCCCGGAAGCAATCGGCAACTGGCTTGTTACCTCACCTTTGTTGCCGGAGCGACCAATGCCGGGGGCTTTCTGGCCGTGCATCAATACACCTCGCACATGTCCGGCATCGTGTCCGCCATGGCCGACAACCTGGCACTGGGCAGCCTTTGGCTGATGCTGGATGGCCTGGGGGCCATCCTGTCATTCCTGGCGGGCGCCGCCTGCTCGGCAGTTCTGGTCAACTGGGGCCGCCGCGAACGCCTGCACAGCGAATATGCGTTGCCGCTCATGCTGGAAGCCGCGCTGCTGGTGTGTTTCGGCCTGCTTGGAAGCAATCTCCAGCGCCACGAATGGCTATTCGTGCCGGCAACGGCCATGGTGCTCTGCTTCATCATGGGCCTGCAAAATGCTCTGGTCACCAAGTTATCGAATGCCGAGATCCGCACCACGCACGTGACCGGCATGGTCACGGACATCGGTATCGAACTGGGCAAGCTCTTTTATTGGAACCTGTCCAGGGACAACTCGAGCAAACCACCAGTGCTCGCCAATCGGCACAAACTACGAGTGCTTATCACGCTGGTCACCCTGTTCTTCGCTGGAGGCGTCATTGGCGCCATAGGATTCAAGCACATCGGGTTCAGCGCCACGCTTGCTTTGGCGATGCTGCTGCTCGCCCTCGCGGCAGTGCCAGTGCTGGACGATGTCCGTCTGCACTTATGGCGCGGCGACCTGCTGCCTCATTTGGCCGCACGCTCCCGGCGTTGGGCTCGCACAGTAAAGGATGAGGCGCACGCCGTATGGTTGGCTGCGCAAGATCCCCGCACGCCATGGTATGCGAAGGCGCTAGCCTCGCCGATCGCCGCCTATGCCTTGTCGCCCATTGACCTGATTCCCGATTTCGTTCCCGTGCTTGGCTATGTCGAGGACGTGGTGCTGGTGCCTCTGGCCTTGTCGCTGGCAATGCGGCTTATCCCGATTGAGGTGATGCGTCAGCATCGCGCCACGGCAGCGACCAGCGAGTGCCCCGTCAGTCGCGTTGCAGCGCGGGTGATCATGACGCTCTGGGCTATTGCCGCGGTATTGGGATCGGCCTGGCTGGTGCAACATCTCCCGTCGCGGTAAGGCGCCGTTTTGCAAGCTCATTGCTGCGCAAGGTCAGCCGCCCTCTTTTATTCCGCATCGCACAATGCCTCATGACCTTGCTTGCTCCAGCAAGCATTCGCGCCCAAGCTGAAGGCTCGAATGGAGGAACATCATGCAAACCACCAACTTCGTCTGGCACTACACGGTCGGCACGAGGTTGCCCGCGATCGCGGAAACCGGCGTGCTGATTCCGTCCAGGTCGCTGCATGCTGCGGCGTCGCTGGGCGTGTTGTGGTTCTCGCGGCGGCAGTCCTGGGAGCCGTCCACGGCCCGCACCGGCTGGAAGCTCCACGCCGCCAACAAGCTCGCGTTCCCAGAAACGGAAGGCCTCTTCCGCTTCGGCTTGCGCGCCTCGGACAGCCGTCTCGTGCCGTGGCCGGCGGTCACGCGCCTGGCCGATATCGATATTCCTGAAGCGATGTCCATGGTCTCGGCAGGGCTGCGCTGCGGCGCGAGCCCGACTGACTGGCTCGGCGTGCTGACGCAGGTTCCGCTCTCGGATCTGCGCTTCCAACGCTGGGACGGCGCGGCGTGGTGCGATGCACACCTGTACGACATCGACCTCGCGGCGCTCGCCGCGATGCGGCCGGTAGTGCGGGTCGGGCACGGCAGGCGCGTTCCCGTCTCCGCGCCCCGCGGCGGCACGATGCACGACGTCCACTGATGCCGTATCTTGCGCCGCGATGCAAGTGAGGTGCCGTTGGCACGAGCTTCCGAAACGCCAATGCGAGTGCTGTCTTGACACCTTGCGAACGGCTTCCTTTAATGGGTAACACACATCACGCCTGTCGTACGAAAGGCCCGACCTATTACATCAAGCCATGATCCAACCTGGCGGCGTTGAAGATCCCCAGCGCAAGAAGGAAGAACTGCGCAGCTTCCTGTTCCTCACCGCGGTGATGGTGCCGGTACTGTCGGTCATCATCGTGGCAGGCTACGGCTTTATTGTGTGGATGAGCCAACTGATCAGCGGCCCGCCCTCGCATTGAGCCGACCACCCCGCAAGAGGATCCATATCGGCAACCATAAAAAGGCTGCAATACAGAATTAGACGGCCTTTAGCTGGAGTTACCGCATGCCAGCTGCACGACCCAGCATTCCCATCGGGCTGATCCCATCCACCGAAGAGTGGCATATAGCAGGGATCGTGGTATACGCGCACCCTCAAAGCGTGGCCCATGTTCGCGCCGCCGTCGAAGCCATGACCGGCGTGGAGATCCATGCTGCCAGCGACAACGGCAAGATGGTGGTCACCGTCGAAGCCCCTACCTCCCGCGCCATCGCCGCCCAGCTCACCTGCCTTCACCAGCTTGAGGGCGTGCTGTCCGCCACCCTGGTCTATCAGCACAACGAAGACGCCGAAGCCATGAACGAGGAGATCACCGAATGAAAGTCTCTCGTCGGGAGTTCATCAAGCAGACCGCCGTCGCGGCGACGGCATCGGTAGCCGGCATTCAGCTACCGGCCGAGGCCGCCAACTTCGTCACGGACAGCGAAGTCACCAAGCTGAAATGGTCGAAGGCGCCGTGCCGCTTCTGTGGCACGGGCTGCGGCGTGACCGTGGCCGTGCGCGACAACAAGGTGGTGGCCACCCAGGGCGACCCGCAGTGCGAGGTCAACAAGGGCCTGAACTGCGTCAAGGGCTACTTCCTGTCGAAGATCATGTACGGGCAGGACCGGCTGACCAAGCCGCTGCTGCGCATGAAGAACGGCAAGTACGACAAGAACGGCGAGTTCGCCCCGGTCACGTGGGACCAGGCGTTCGACGAGATGGAACGCCAGTTCAAGCGCGTACTCAAGGAAAAGGGCCCGACCGCCCTGGGCATGTTCGGCTCGGGCCAGTGGACCGTATGGGAAGGCTACGCGGCGTCCAAGCTGTTCAAGGCGGGCTTCCGCTCCAACAATATCGACCCCAACGCGCGCCATTGCATGGCATCGGCCGTGCAGGGCTTCATGCGCACCTTCGGCATGGACGAGCCGATGGGCTGCTATGACGATTTCGAGGCCGCCGATGCGTTCGTGCTGTGGGGCTCGAACATGGCCGAGATGCACCCGATCCTGTGGACGCGCATCACCGACCGCCGCCTGAGCCACCCGAAGACGCGCGTGGCCGTGCTGTCGACGTTCACGCACCGTTCGTTCGACCTGGCGGACCTGCCCATCATCTTCACGCCGCAGACCGACCTGGCGATGCTGAACTTCATCGCCAACTACATCATCCGCAATAACAAGGTCAACAAGGACTTCGTCAACAAGCACACGGTCTTCAAGGAGGGCGTGACGGATATCGGCTATGGCCTGCGCCCCGAACATCCGCTGCAAAAGGCCGCGAAAAACGCCGCCAGTCCCGGCGATTCCAAGCCGATCACGTTCGACGATTTCGCGAGGTTCGTCTCCAAGTACGACATCGACTACGTCAGCAAGCTTTCCGGCGTGCCGAAGGACAAGCTGAACCAGCTTGCCGAGCTGTACGCGGACCCGAACATCAAGGTGATGTCGTTGTGGACCATGGGGTTCAATCAGCATACGCGCGGCAGCTGGGTCAACAACATGGTCTACAACGTCCACCTGCTGACGGGCAAGATCGCCACGCCCGGCAACAGCCCGTTCTCGCTGACCGGGCAGCCGTCCGCGTGCGGCACGGCGCGCGAAGTGGGCACCTTCTCGCACCGGCTGCCGGCCGACATGGTGGTCACCAACCCGAAGCACCGCGAGGAAGCCGAGCGCATCTGGAAGCTGCCGCCGGGCACCATCGTCGAGAAGCCCGGCTATCACGCCGTACTGCAGAACCGCATGCTCAAGGACGGCAAGCTCAATGCCTATTGGGTGCAGGTCAACAACAATATGCAGGCGGCCGCCAACATCATGGAGGAAGCCCTCCCCGGCTACCGCAATCCTTCCAATTTCATCGTCGTGTCGGACGCGTACCCGACCGTGACGGCCTTGTCGGCGGACCTGATTTTGCCCAGCGCGATGTGGGTGGAGAAGGAAGGTGCCTATGGCAACGCCGAACGCCGCACGCAGTTCTGGCACCAGCTCGTCGATGCTCCGGGCGATTCTCGCTCGGACTTGTGGCAGCTGATGGAGTTCTCCAAGCGCTTCAAGGTTGACGAAGTCTGGCCGGCGGACCTGCTGGCCAAGAAGCCCGAGTACAAGGGCAAGACGCTGTTCGACGTGCTTTACCGCAACGGCCAGGTCGACAAGTTCCCGATCAAGGAAGTCAACGCCGAGTACAACAACGCGGAATCGAAGGCCTTTGGCTTCTACGTGCAAAAGGGCCTGTTCGAGGAATACGCGAGCTTCGGCCGCGGACATGGCCACGACCTGGCCCCGTTCGACCGGTATCACGAAGAACGCGGCCTGCGCTGGCCGGTGGTCAACGGCAAGGAGACGCGCTGGCGCTACCGCGAAGGCAGCGACCCCTACGTGAAGGCCGGCACCGGCTTCCAGTTCTACGGCAATCCGGACGGCAAGGCCGTGATCTTCGCGCTGCCGTACGAGCCGCCGCCCGAATCGCCGGACAAGGAGTACCCGTTCTGGCTGGCCACAGGCCGCGTGCTGGAGCACTGGCACTCCGGGTCGATGACACGGCGCGTGCCGGAGCTGTACCGCGCCTTCCCGAACGCCGTGGTGTTCATGCATCCCGAGGACGCCAAGGCCATGGGGCTGCGGCGCGGCGTCGAGGTCGAGGTGGTATCGCGGCGCGGGCGCATGCGCTCGCGCGTGGAAACACGCGGGCGCGACGCGCCGCCACGCGGCCTGGTGTTCGTGCCGTGGTTCGATGCCAGCCAGCTCATCAACAAGGTCACGCTCGACGCGACCTGTCCAATCTCGCTGCAGACCGACTACAAGAAGTGCGCGGTAAAGATCGTCAAGGTGTAACCGCCCACGCCAACCACAAAAAGGAGACGCCATGATACCGAGCCGATCCTGGGCACCCCTACTCGCCCTGTGTACCTGGCTGCTGGCCGCGCTCACCCTGTTCGCGGCCGCACCCGCCGGCGCACAGGGCCTGACGGATGCCATGCGCGGCCCCACGCCGGTGGCCAGCGAGAGCAAGGCCCCCATCCTCTACCCGACCGAGAACAAGGACATCCGGCGCACCCGCAACTACACCATGCAGCCGCCGACGATCCCGCACAAGATCGACGGGTACCAGCTCGACAAGGACTTCAACCGCTGCATGTTCTGCCATGCGCGCACGCGCACGGAGGAAACGCAGGCGATCCCGGTCAGCATCACGCACTACATGGACCGCAACAACAACGTGCTGGCCGACGTCTCGCCGCGGCGCTACTTCTGCACGCAGTGCCATGTGCCACAGGCCGATGCCAAGCCGCTGGTCGGCAACAGCTTCGTCGATGTGGAAACGATGCTCAAGGGCAAGCCCGGCGGCAAGAGCGCAGGCAAATAAACCACAACACAGGTGCGCGCCATGCTGGATCTCCTCAAGCGCTACTGGCGGACCATCAACCGGCCCAGCGCCTATTTCAGCCTGGGCTTCCTGACGCTGGGCGGCTTCATCGCCGGGGTGGTGTTCTGGGGCGCGTTCAATACCGCGCTGGAACTGACCAATACCGAGCAGTTCTGCACGGGCTGTCATGAAATGCGCGACAACGTGTACCAGGAGCTACAGGGCACCATCCACTTCACCAACCGCAGCGGCGTGCGCGCCAAGTGTTCGGACTGCCACGTGCCCCACAACTGGACGTCCAAGATGGCGCGCAAGATGCAGGCGTCAAAGGAAGTCTGGGCGAAGATCTTCGGCACCGTCGACACGCGCGAGAAGTTCCAGGCGCACCGGCTGGAGCTGGCACAGCACGAATGGGCCCGCTTCAAGGCCAACGATTCGCTCGAATGCCGCAACTGCCACGATTACCAGTCGATGGACTTCACGCGCCAGAGTCCGCGCGCGCAGGCCATGCATTCCACCTACCTGGAAAGCAAGGAGAAGACCTGCATCGACTGCCACAAGGGAATTGCCCACCACCTCCCCGATATATCGAAAGCGGAGGAAAAGTAGCGCGTGCAAAGCCGTTTGTCCGGGATCTCCTGTGATGGCATGGCCGGCGGCCCGGCGCTGCGGGCCAGCGGACTGGCATTTTCCCGTTCGGGACGCCCGGTCTTCGCCGGCATCGAGCTGGCGCTGGACGCCGGCGGGCTGGTGCAGGTGCTGGGCACGAACGGCAGCGGCAAGTCAACGCTGCTGCGCGTGCTGAGCGGGCTGCTGCCGCCCGCTGAAGGCGGCGTCAGCTGGCAAGGCTTGCCGGTACGCACCGGCGACCCGTCCTACCTGCAGTCGCTGGCCTATCTGGGCCATGCCGACGGCATCGACACCGACCTGAGCGCCGCCGAGAACCTGCGCTTTGCCGCGAGGCTGGCCGGCCTGCGGCCATCGCCGGACGCCGTGCGAACGGCGCTGGCACGACTTGGCATGGAGCGCGCGATGCAGGCCCCGGTACGTACCCTTTCACAAGGCCAGCGCCGGCGCGTCGCGCTGGCCCGGCTGGCACTGATTCCGCGCACGCTGTGGCTGCTGGACGAACCGCTGACCTCGGTCGATGACCAGTCGGCCAGCCGCTTTCATGAACTGCTCGACGCGCACCTGCAAGACGGGGGCATGGCCGTGATCGCCACGCACCGGCTGCTTCCCGGCGGCGGCGACATCCTCGAACTCGGCGCAGCGACGGCGCTTGCCCCGGCGTGAAGACACCATGATTGCCACCCTCGGCGCCATCGTCATGCATGACCTCTCGCTCGCCTGGCGGCGGCGCGGCAGCCTGCTGGGCAGCGTGGTGTTCTTCGTCATCGCCGCGAGCCTGTTCCCGCTCGCCATCGGCCCTGACCCGCAGCAACTGCGCGCGCTGGCGCCCGGCATCCTGTGGGTCGCTGCGCTGCTGGCGTCGATGCTGTCGCTGTCCCGGCTGTTCGCGCAGGAGTATGCCGATGGCAGCCTGGACCAGCTGCTGCTGTCGCCCCAGCCACTGGCCTTGCTGGTGCTGGCGAAAATCTGCGCCCACTGGCTGACCAGCGGCGTGCCGCTGCTGTTGCTGACGCCGCTGCTGGCGCAGCAGTACAGCCTGCCGGCCGGATCGGCGCTGCTGCTGTCCGCATCGCTGCTGGTCGGTACGCCGGCGCTGAGCCTGATCGGCGCGGTCGGCGCGGCACTTACGCTGGGCGTGCGTGGCGGCGCCGTCTTGCTGTGCATCCTGGTATTGCCGCTGTGCGTGCCGGTGCTGGTGTTCGGCGCCAGCGCGGGCGCCGCGGCCGATGCGGGGCTGGACGTCATGCCGCAGTTCTCGCTGCTGGGCGCCTGCCTGGCGCTGTCGCTGTTCCTGTGCCCGCTTGCGACCGCGGCGGGGCTTCGCATCGCCATGGAGTAGGCCGCATGAGCCAACCGCTGCACTCCGCCCACGCAACTAGTCACCGGGGACAGATCCGTCGGCCGCGCTGGCTGGCCTTTGCCGCGCCGGTGCGCTTCTATCCGCTCGCGGGCCGGCTTGCGCCGTGGTTCTTCCTCGCCGCCGCGCTGTTGCTCGCGGCCGGCCTGTGGCTGGGCTTCATCGTGGCGCCGACCGACGCGCAGCAAGGCGAGGTTTACCGCATCATCTTCATCCACGTGCCGGCGGCGTGGATGTCGATGTTCATCTACCTGGTCATGGCCGGCTACTGCGCGCTCGCGCTCGTGCTGCGCACGCGCCTGTCGTCGATGATGGCTTCCGCGCTCGCGCCCACCGGCGCACTGTTCACCGCCATTGCTCTGTGGACCGGCGCACTGTGGGGCAAGCCCACGTGGGGCACGTGGTGGGTGTGGGATGCGCGCCTGACCTCAGAACTGCTGCTGCTCTTTCTCTACCTCGGCTTTATCGCGCTGGAGGCCGCCATCGACGAGCCGCGCCGCGCCGAGCGCGCATGCGCCGTGCTGGCGCTGGTCGGCGTGGCAAATATTCCGGTGATCTACTTTTCGGTGCAGTGGTGGAACACGCTGCACCAGGGCGCCTCGGTCAGCCTGACCGCCGCGCCGTCGATGGCCGCGACCATGCTGGCCGGCATGCTGGTGATGACGCTGGCGTGCTGGATGTACACCATCGCCGTGGCGCTGGTGCGCGTGCGCTGCATCCTGCGCGAGCGCGGCGAAGCCGGCACGCTGACGGCCGATCTTCGGGAGACTGCACCATGAGTGGCTTCACCCTGGCTTCGCTGTCGGGCCATGGCGGCTATATTGCCGCCGCGTTCGGCATGGCGCTCGCGCTGATCGGCATCGAACTGGTGCTGCTGGGCCGGCGCAGCCGCGCCAGCAATGCCGGGCATTCACGGCGATGATGCGACGATGACACCACGACGCCGCCGTCTCGGCATGCTGCTCGCCGCGCTGGCCTGCGCCGGCGTGGCGCTCGCGCTGGTGCTCAATGCCTTCCGCTCGAACCTCGTGTTCTTCTTCAGTCCGAGCCAGGTCGCCGCGCATGAAGCCCCCGCCGCGCGCAGCTTCCGCCTGGGGGGGCTGGTGGCGCCCGGTTCGATTCGCCGCGAGGGCGATGGCATGACCATCCGTTTCATCGTCACCGACAAGGCGCGCGAGGTGCCCGTGGTCTATCGCGGCCTGCTGCCCGACCTGTTCCGCGAAGGCAAGGGCGTGGTCGCGCGCGGCACGCTCGACGGCAGCGGTACGTTCGTCGCCAGCGAAGTGCTCGCCAAGCATGACGAGAACTACATGCCGCCCGAAGCGGCCGATGCCTTGAAGCAGGCGGAGCAGGTCAACCGCCGCATGGCCGGCCAGCTCGCGGAAGGCGAACGGGGGACGCAACGGTGAATCCGGAACTCGGGCATTTCGCGCTGATCGTGGCCCTGCTGGCGGCCGTGGTGCAGGCCGCGCTGCCGCTGGCCGGCGCCGCGCGCGGCAATCCGGCATGGATGTCGGTCGCCAGACCGGCCGCGCGCGTGCAGTGCGCGTTGGTGGTGCTGGCGTACCTGTCGCTGACCGTGGCCTTTGCCGGCAATGATTTCAGCGTGCGCTATGTCGCCGCGAACTCGAACAGCGACCTGCCGCTCGCCTATCGTCTGGCAGCAGTATGGGGCGGCCATGAAGGCTCGATGCTGCTGTGGACGCTGATGCTGGCGCTATGGTCGCTGGCGGTCTCCGTCTTCAGCCGCCGCCTGCCACTGCCGGTGGTGGCGCGCGTGCTCGGCGTGATGGGCGCGATCAGCGGCGGCCTGCTGCTGTTCCTGCTGTTCGCGTCCAACCCCTTCATCCGCCTGCTGCCGCCGGCCATGGCCGGACGCGACCTGAACCCGCTGCTGCAGGACCCAGGCATGGTGTTCCATCCGCCCATGCTCTACATGGGATACGTCGGCTTTGCCGTGACCTTTGCCTTCGCCGTGGCGGCGTTGCTCGAAGGGCGCCTGGACGCCGCGTGGGCACGCTGGGCGCGGCCGTGGACGACGGTGGCGTGGATGTTCCTGACGCTCGGCATCATGCTCGGCAGCGCCTGGGCCTATTACGAACTTGGCTGGGGCGGCTGGTGGTTCTGGGATCCCGTGGAGAACGCGTCGTTCATGCCCTGGCTTGCCGGCACCGCATTGATGCATTCGCTCGCGGTGACCGAGAAGCGCGGCGCGTTCCGCGCGTGGACCGCCCTGCTCGCGATCTTCACGTTCTCGCTGAGCCTGCTGGGCACTTTCCTGGTGCGCTCCGGCGTGCTGACTTCGGTCCATGCCTTCGCGGTCGACCCCAAGCGCGGCATCTTCATCCTGGCGCTGCTAGGGCTGGTGACCGGACTGGCGCTGGCGCTGTTCGCGTGGCGCGCGCCAAAGCTCTCGCGGCGCACGGACTTCAGCGTGATCTCGCGCGAGTCCTTCCTGCTGGCCAACAACGTGCTGCTGGCCGTGGCCGCGGCCACCGTACTGCTCGGCACGCTCTATCCGCTGCTGCTCGACGTGCTGGGCCTCGGCAAGATCTCGGTGGGGCCTGCGTACTTCGAACAGGTGTTCGTGCCGCTGATGGCGCCTGCGGTCCTGCTGATGGGAGCCGCGCCGCTGGCGCGCTGGCGGCATGGCGAGCTACCGGATATGACACGCCGGCTGCGCTGGGCCGCGGTCGCCGGCGCCGTCATCGCTGTCGTCCTGCTGCTGGTGTTGCGCAATGCTTCAGCGCTGACCGGGCTGGGCCTGCTGCTCGCGACGTGGTGCGCCGCCAGCGCGGCAGCCAGCCTCGTGGCGCGGTTGCGTAACCAGCGCGGGCGTCGCCTTGCGACGCTGCGCCAGTTGCCGGCCGGCTACTACGGCATGCTGCTGGCCCATATGGGCGTGGGCGTGTTCATCGCCGGCGTGACGCTGGTCAGCAGTCAGGAAAGCCTGCGCGAACTGCCGATGCGACCCGGCGAGACGGTAACGGTCGGCGGCTACGATTTCCGCTTCGGTGGCGTGGCACCCGGCACCGGTCCCAACTACGAGGCGCTGCGCGGCGCCGTCAGCGTGTCGCGCCACGGCAGCATGGTGGCCACGCTGGCGCCGGAGCGGCGCATCTACCGCAGCCAGGACATGCCGACCACCGAGGCCGCCATCGACAGCGGCATCACGCGCGACCTCTACGTGGCGCTGGGTGAATCGCTCGGGGACGGACGCTGGGCAGTGCGCGTCCATGTGAAGCCTTTCGTCGACTGGATCTGGGGCGGATGCGTGCTGATGGCGTTCGGCGGCCTGCTTGCCGCAAGCGACAAGCGCTATCGCCTGCGCCGGCAGGTCGCCAGCGCGGCTACGCCGGCCGCCGAAGCCGCGCAAGCTCAAGCGCCCACGCTGGCACTGGCCGGCCGGGAGGAGACCCAGGCATGACGCGTTTCCTGCTGCCGCTTGCGGTGTTCCTGGCGCTTGCGATCGCGCTTGCCGCGGGACTGCGGCATGATCCGCGCGAACTGCCGTCGCCGCTGGTCGGCAAACCGGCACCGGCGTTCGTGCTGCCGGTGCTGGACCAGGACGGCCACAAGCTGTCTGCGGCCGACCTGCGCGGCAAGGTGTGGCTGCTCAATGTGTGGGCATCCTGGTGCACGGCCTGCCGCGCCGAGCATCCGGTGCTGGTCGACTTCGCCGCGCGCTCGCGCGTGCCGCTCTACGGCCTCAACTACAAGGATCAGGACGGCGCGGCGCGCGAATGGCTGCAGCGCATGGGCAATCCGTACGCGGCGTCGCTCGTGGATACCGACGGGCGCGTGGGCATCGACTTCGGCGTGTATGGCGTGCCGGAGACCTTCGTCATCGACAAGTCCGGCGTGGTGCGCTACAAGCAGGTCGGCCCGGTGACGAAGGAAGTGCTGGAACACAAGCTGATCCCGTTGCTGGAATCGCTGGAAAAGGGGGATGATCATGCGTAGCGCCGCCTTCGCCTGCTGCGCGCTTGCATTCGCCTTGCACGCAGGCGCCGCCACACCTACCGGCGCCGAACTCGACGCGCGCGTCCATGCCTTGTCCGAGCAACTGCGATGCCTGGTCTGCCAGAACCAGACACTGGCCGATTCCAATGCCGAGCTGGCAGTCGACTTGCGCCGTCAGGTCCGCGAGCAGTTGCGCCAGGGCGCCAGCGACGACGAAGTGAAGCAGTATCTCGTGCAGCGCTACGGTGATTTCGTGCTCTACAAGCCACCGCTCAAGCCGCTGACGTGGCTGCTGTGGTTCGGTCCCCTGCTGTTGCTGGTCGCGGTCGGGGCGGCCCTGTGGCGCGTCCGCTCTCGCCGCGCCGAGCCCGCAGCGCCGCTCGGCAATGCCGAACGCCGCAGGCTCGCGGAGTTGCTCGACGAGCCGCCGCCCCGTGCGCCCGCCCCGGACCCCTTGCCCCCGCTATCGCCGCCATGACCACATTCTGGTTCCTTGCTGCCGCGCTGATGGCCGTCACCATGGCCGGGTTGCTGTGGCCGCTATTGCGCCCGCCTTCGGTTGCCGCAGTGGCGGACCGCCCTGCCCCGGCGTTGCGCGATGTCTATCGCGACCAGCTGCGCGAACTCGACGCCGACCTGCGCGCCGGTACGCTGAGCCCCGCGCGCCACGCGGAGGCGCGCGATGAACTGGCCCACCGCTTGCTCGAGGACACCGGGCAGCCCGTCGCCACGCGGCGCGAGCCCCGTTCCTCCACGCTGCTCGCGGCGGCGCTGCTGGCATTGCTGCCCAGCGCCGCCATCCTGCTCTACCTGCACCTGGGCAATCCGGTCGCGCTATGGAGCGCCGGCGACATGCCCGCAGCCGAAGACGGCCAGCATGAAATGAGCGTCGCCCAGGTCGAGGGCATGGTGAACCAGCTTGCCACGCGTCTGCGCGACAAGCCCGAGGATCCCGAAGGCTGGTCGATGCTCGCCCGCTCGTACACGGCGCTGCAGCGCTATGACGACGCGGCCGCCGCTTACGTCAAGGCCATTGCACTCGCGCCCGATGTCGCGGCACTGCGCTCGGACTATGCCGACGTGCTGGGCAGCGTGAACGGCGGCTCGCTCGAAGGGCCGGCCATGGAACAGATACGCCGCGCCCTGGCGCTCGATCCCGACGATCCCAAGGGGCTCGCGCTTGCCGCCAGCGCGGCAGCGGAGCGTGGCGAGACCAGCGAGGCGATTGCCTACTGGGAACGCCTGTACCGCCTGTTGCCGCCGGACTCGCAGACCGCGGCACGGGTCGCGGCCAACCTGGCAGCCGCGCGCGGCGTCGGCAAGCCGCCGGCCACGGCAAGCATCCGCGGCACGCTTGTACTCGCGCCCGATGCCGGCAGGACACCGAGCCCTGACGAAACGGTCTTCCTCTACGCTCGCGCGGTGGAAGGTCCGCGCATGCCGCTCGCCGTGCTGCGCCGGACCGTGCGCGACCTGCCCCTGCAATTCACGCTCGACGATTCGCAGGCGCTGACGCCGGAACGCAAGCTGTCGGGACAGCAGCAGGTCATGGTGGAGGCGCGCATCTCGGCAAGCGGCAATGCGACGCCGCAGGCGGGTGACCTCGTCGGCCAGGCCGGACCGGTGCGGCCCGGTGCTGGCGATGTACGCGTCGTGATCGGCGGCACGCAGCCGGCCCAGCGCTGAGCGGGCGGTCGCCAGCACCTGGCCGAGACGCGGAAGTAGAATTCCCCATCTCTTGCCACCCTGGCGCCCACAACGGGCTCTGTATTGCGCGTATGCGAATTCCACCGATGAAGGCGGTCATCGCCTTCGAGAGCGTTGCAAGAACCAAGAGCGTCAGCCGTGCCTCCGAGGAACTGGGATTGACGGCCTCGGCCGTGAGCCACCAGATCAGCAATCTCGAAGCGGTCATCGGCCGTCCGCTGTTCTTCCGGCAGGGACGGGGACTGGTGCTGACGCCGGTGGGCGAACAATACCTGCGCGAGGTCACGGGCGCGCTGGCTGACCTGAACCGCGCGACGGAACGGGCGTCGAGCCAGCCCGACGTAGAGATCCTGCGGGTCCATTCGAGCCCCAGCTTCGGGCTGATGTGGCTGTTGCCGCGGCTGGCCTCGTTCCAGGGCGAGCATGGCGATATCCGCCTGAACCTCTCGTGCTCCTACGAAGACGTCTCGTTCACGAGCGGCTTCTACGATGTCGATATCCGCTATGGCTACGCCCACTGGCGCGACCTGCAGGTCAAGACGCTGCGCCCGGAGTTCATCATGCCGCTGGCCTCGCCAGCTTATCTCGGCCAGCACGAGATCCATAGCCCGGAAGACTTGCCCGGCCAGCGTCTGATCTGCTCTGAGACACCTCTGGTCCAATGGCAGCAATGGTTCGCCCGCGCCGGCATCAACCATGCGCGCAAGAACTTCGACTTCTCGTTCGACCGCAGTTACATGTCGCTCGAAACCGCCGCGCTGGGTCTCGGCATCGCACTGGAAAGCACGCTGCTGGCCTCCGTCCTGATCCGCTCCGGCCGCCTGGTGCCCGTGCTGGGCGACTCCCATGCGGTGGAAGTCGGCGGCCATCACGTCGTTTACCCGGCACAAAACGCGGACCTGCCGCGCGTGGCCCGCTTCCTGTCCTGGATGGACCGGGAACTCGCCGCCAGCAGCGTGTGAGGGCGCGGCCACGCCAGTTGGCCAGCTACCCTCGTGCGCACCGCGGGCCACGCCGGCTGAGCGCAGGAAGCTCCGACAACTGAAAATTTCTCAGCCATAGTTGAGGCAGACCGCGTTGATCCTCAACCGGGCGTCGCCCACACTCGATCCATCATTTCAAACGTCAGGAGACAGGAAATGCTGGTCGAAAACAAAGTCATCGTCGTCACCGGCGCCGCGTCCCCGCGGGGCATCGGCAAGGCCACCGCCCGCGCGCTAGCCACCCAGGGCGCAAATGTGGTGATTCTGGACTTGCGCCCGGAAGACGCCCGGGCCGCCGCTGAGGAACTTGGCGCGCGCCATCTGGGGCTGGCCTGCGACGTGACCGACAAGGCCGCCTGCGAGCGGGCCGCGCTGGCCGTGGTGGAGCGGTATGGCCGCATTGACGGCCTGGTGAACAACGCTGGCATCACCCAGCCGCTGCGCACGCTGGACATCGGGCCGGCCAACTTCGACGCCGTGGTGGATGTGAACCTGCGCGGCACGCTGTACATGTCGCAAGCCGTGCTGCCGCAGATGAAGGAGCAGAAAGGCGGCAGCATCGTCTGCATGTCGTCGGTGTCCGCGCAGCGCGGCGGCGGCATCTTTGGCGGCCCGCACTACAGCGCCGCCAAGGCCGGCGTGCTGGGCCTGGCACGCGCCATGGCACGCGAGTTCGGCGGCGACAGCATCCGTGTGAATTCCATCACCCCGGGCCTGATCCAGACCGACATCACCGGCGACAAGCTGACCACCGAGATGCGCGCGGACATCATCAAGGGCATTCCGCTGGGCCGCCTTGGCGATGCCGGCGACGTGGCCAACGCCTGCCTGTTCCTGCTCAGCGACCTGTCGGCCTACCTGACCGGCATCACGCTGGACGTCAACGGCGGCATGCTGATCCACTAACTACCCATGGAGACCGCCCGCAGAGGCGGCTCCGTTCAGACGCCCGTGCTTCCGTAACCATCCGGAGCCCACGGCAGGAGACAACAATGAAGACCAAGTACGCAACGTCGCCGCTCGCAGGTGAGGCGACGCCGCACGCCGATGCGGCCACCTTCGAGTCGCGCACCTACGCCAGGGTGGTCCGCCGGCTGATTCCCTTCCTGATGCTGTGCTACCTCGGGGCCTACCTGGACCGGGTCAATGTCGGCTTCGCCAAGCTGCAGATGCTGAGCGACCTGCACTTCAGCGAAACCATCTACGGCCTCGGCGCCGGCATTTTCTTCCTTGGCTACTTCATCTTCGAAGTGCCGAGCAATGTCATCCTTCACAAGGTCGGCGCCAAGAAATGGCTGGCGCGCATCATGCTGACCTGGGCGGTCATCTCCGCGTGCTTCGCCTTCGTCAGCACACCAACGCAGTTCTATATCCTGCGCTTCCTGCTTGGCGTGGCCGAGGCCGGATTCGCCCCCGGCGTGATCCTGTACATGACCTACTGGTTCCCGTCCGAGCGGCGCGCCAAGGCCCTGTCGATGTTCTTCATGGCCATCCCGCTGGCCGGCATCGTGGGCGGCCCGCTTTCCGGCTACATCCTGCATGCATTCCACGGCGCCAGCGGCCTGGCCGGATGGAAATGGCTGTTCCTGATCGAAGCCGTGCCGTCGCTGGTGCTGGGCGTGGCCATCCTGTTCTACCTGGACAACGGCATCCGCAGCGCCAAGTGGCTGACCGAGGCGGAGAAGGCACTGCTGGAGCGCAATATCGAAGGCGACAACGCCCACAAGCACGTTCATCTCTCGATCGGCGACTTCCTGGCCGACCGCCGGCTCTGGCTGATGGCGGCGATCTACTTCTGCGTGGTGCTCGGGCAGTACGGCCTGACCTTCTGGCTGCCGACGATCATCCGCAAATCAGGCGTGGCCGACCCCTTGTGGGTGGGCGTCTTCACCGCCCTGCCCTACCTGTGCGCCATCGTGGCCCTGCCGCTGATCGGCATGAGCGCGGACCGGCGCCGCGAACGTCGCCTGCACCTGGTCGTGCCCATGCTGGTGTCGGCCGCCGGCTTTGCCACCCTGCCGTTCCTGGGCGGTGTCGGGGCTTCGCTGCTGTGCCTGTGTGTCGCGGCGGCCGGCATCCTGGCCTCGTCCTCGCAGTTCTGGGCATTGCCGACCGCACTGCTCGGCGGCATGTCGGCGGCGGCGGGCATCGCGGCGGTCAATTGCGTGGCCAACCTCGCCGGCTTCTTTTCGCCGGCGATCGTGGGGTGGCTGAATGACCTCACGGGGAAGTCCACGGCGGGCCTCGTGTTCATCTCGGCCACCGTCGTGACCGGCGCCCTGCTTGTCTTCCTGGTCCCCGCCCGGGCGGTCAACCGCTGACCCGGCTTCGCGCACCGCATTCTTTCCCTGATCCCTGTATCCGAAGGAGACACCATGCATCACGCACTCAACGAGGTAGCCGTTCCCCTCAAGGAACGCGCCTACCGTATCCGGCGCAACGCCTTGCTGATGGGCGAAGTCCAGGGCCAGGGCTACATCGGCCAGGCCCTCGACATTGCCGACGTCCTCGCCGTCGCCTACTTCGGCGCCATGCGCTACCGCCCGGAAGACCCGGCATGGGAAGGCCGCGACCGCTTCCTGCTGTCGAATGGCCACTACGCCATCGCGCTGTACGCGGCACTGCTCGAAGCCGGCATCCTGCCGATCGAAGAACTGGAAACATATGGCAGCGACGACAGCCGCCTGCCGATGTCGGGCATGGCCAGCTACACGCCGGGCATGGAGATGTCGGGCGGTTCGCTGGGCCAGGGCCTGACCATCGCGGTCGGGCGCTGCCTGGGCCTCAAGCGCAAGGGCTCGCAGGCTTTCGTCTACACCCTGTTCTCCGATGGCGAACTCGATGAGGGCGCGATCTGGGAGGGCATCCAGTCGGCCAGCCACTGGAAGCTCGACAACCTGATCGGCATCGTCGACGTCAATAACCAGCAGGCGGATGGCCCATCGAGCCAGGTCATGGCCTTCGAGCCCCTGGTCGAAAAGCTGCAGGCATTCGGCTGGTTCACGCAGCGCGTCGACGGCAACGACATCGACGCCGTAGCAGCCGCCTTCGATGCCGCACGCAAGCATCCGGGTGCGCAGCCCCGCATGATCATCTGCGATACCCGCATGGGTTGCGGGGTACCGTTCCTCGAACAACGCGAGAAGAACCACTTCATCCGGGTCGATGCCCACGAATGGCAACTCGCCCTGCAGGCCCTGGAAGCCGGGAGACAAGCATGAGCAGCAATACCAACGGCAAGCCGAAGCTGAAGACCTCGGCAATGATTGCCTCGATCGCGGGCGAAGGACAGGCAACGCGTCCGGCACCGTTCGGCCATGCGCTGGTGGAACTGGCCAGGCAGAAGTCCAACGTGATCGGCATGACCGCCGATCTGGGCAAGTACACCGACCTGCATATCCTGGCGCAGGCCATGCCCGAGCGCTACTACCAGATGGGCATGGCCGAACAGCTGCTGATAGGCGCCGCGGCGGGCTTCGCCCATGAAGGCGCACAGCCTTTCGTCACGACTTACGCGGTATTCGCCACGCGCCGGGCCTATGACTTCATGCACCAGACCATCGCCGAGGACAACCTCGACGTGAAGATCGTCTGCGCGCTGCCCGGCCTTACCACCGGCTACGGTCCCAGCCACCAGGCCGCGGAAGACCTGGCGCTGATGCGCGCGATGCCGAACATGACGGTGATCGACCCGTGCGACGCGCTCGACATCGAGCAGATGGTGCCGGCCATTGCCGCCCATCCGGGCCCGGTGTACGCGCGGCTGCTGCGTGGCAACGTGCCCGTGGTGCTGGACGAGTACGACTACAGGTTCGAACTTGGCAAGGCCAAGCTGCTGCGCGATGGCGCCGATGTGCTGGTGATCTCGTCGGGCATCATGACCATGCGCGCGCTGGAAGTTGCCAAGGCGCTGGAGGCCGATCGCGTGGGCGTGGCCGTACTGCACGTGCCGACAATCAAGCCGCTGGATACCGAAACCATCGTGCGCGAGGCGCGGCGCTCCGGCAGGCTCGTCGTGGTGGCGGAGAACCATACTGTCATCGGCGGCCTGGGCGAGGCCGTCGCCACGGCACTGATGCAAGCCGGCGTGCATCCGCCGTTCCGCCAGGTGGCCCTGCCCGACCTGTTCCTCGATGCCGGCGCGTTGCCGACGCTGCATGACCGTTATGGCATCTCGTCGCAGGTCATGGCATCGTCGATCCGGGGATGGCTGGGGTAGATCGACGCTAGTTGGACGGATGCGCCAGGCCAACGGTCTGGCGCAGGTTTTCCAGCATGTCTCGAACCATCTCCTCCAACCCGTACTGCGGCGCCCAGCCCCAGTCGCGCCGCGCCACCGCATCCTCGATCGAGTCCGGCCAGCCCTGCGCAATCGCCTGCCGGTAATCCGGCTCGTACCGCACCTCGAATCCCGGCACTTCCTTGCGGATGGCCGCGGCGATCTCGGCCGGCGTGAAGCTCACGCCGGCAACGTTGTAGCTGCCGCGCTCGGTCAGCTTGTCGGCCGGCGCCTCCATCAGTTCAATGGTCGCGCGGATGGCGTCGGGCATGTACATCATCGGCAGCCGCTCGTCTTCGCGCAGGAAGCAGGTATAGGGCTCGCCCTTCACCGCCGAATGGAAGATGTCCACGGCATAGTCGGTGGTGCCGCCGCCGGGCGGGGTCTTGTGCGAGATCAGGCCCGGATAGCGCAGGCTGCGCACGTCCACGCCATGATTGTCGTGGTACCAGCGGCACCAGCCCTCGCCCGCCTGCTTGGAAATGCCGTACACGGTCGTCGGCTCCATCACGGTCTTCTGCGGCGTGTGTTCGCGCGGCGTGGTCGGACCGAAGGCGGCGATCGAACTCGGCCAGAACACGCGCTCGATGCCGAACTGCCGCGCGTGCTCCAGCACGTTCAGCAGGCTGGTCATGTTGAGGTTCCATGCCCACTGCGGCGCCTTCTCGCCGGTGGCCGACAGCGCCGCGGCCAGCAGGTAGATCTGCGTGATGCCATGGCGTTCGACGACGGTCGCCAGCCCGCCGCGGTCGGTGGCGTTCAGCATCTCGTGCGTCAGGTGCACATGGCGGCCGGTCGGCACCACGTCGGACGTGATGACGTTGGTCCTTCCATAACGCTCGGCCAGTGCCAGCGCCAGTTCGGAGCCGATCTGCCCGTTGGCGCCGACGATCAGGATTTTCGGTGCCGCGTCGCTCATCGGGCCAGCCCCAGTTCACGGCCGGCCTGGCCGAACGCATCGAGCGCCGCCTGCAGCGCCGCTTCGTCGTGCAGCGCGCTCATCTGCACGCGAATGCGCGCCTGGCCCTTGGGCACCACGGGATAGAAGAACCCGACCACATAAACGCCGAGCTCCAGCAGCCGCTGCGCGAGCTGCTGGGCTTTTTCCGCGTCGTAGACCATGATCGGGATGATCGGGTGCTCGCCCGGCTTCACGTCGAAGCCGAGCGTGGCCAGCCCCTTGCGGAAGAACGCGGTGTTGCGCTCCAGCCGGTCGCGCAGTTCCGTGCTGCCTTCCAGGATGTCGAGCACCGCGATCGATGCGCCCACGATGGCCGGCGCCACCGTGTTCGAGAACAGGTACGGCCGCGAGCGTTGGCGCAGCAGCGCGACCACTTCCCTGCGCGCGCCGGTAAAGCCGCCGGACGCACCGCCGAGCGCCTTGCCGAGCGTGCCGGTGATGATGTCGATCTTGCCGAACAGCCCGCGCAGTTCATGCGTGCCGCGCCCGCGCGCGCCGAGGAAACCCGTGGCATGGCATTCGTCGATGCCGAGCAGCGCGCCATGCGCGTCGCAGAGCGTGCGCATCTTGTCCAGGCGCGCAATGGTGCCGTCCATGGAGAACACCCCGTCGGTGAACACCAGCTTGTGGCGCACGCCGTCGGCCTGCGCCTGCGCCAGCTGCGCACGCAGGTCGTCCATGTCGTTGTGCTTGTAGCGGTAGCGGCGGGCCTTGCTCAGGCGGATGCCGTCGATGATGGACGCATGGTTGAGTTCGTCGCTGATGATCGCGTCTTCCGCGCCCAGCAGGGTTTCAAACAAGCCGCCGTTGGCATCGAACGCCGAGCCGTAGAGGATGGTGTCTTCGGTGCCGAGGAAACTGGCGAGCCGGGCTTCGAGCGTCTTGTGCAGGTCCTGCGTGCCGCAGATGAAGCGCACCGAACTCAGGCCGAAACCGTGCGTGCGCAGCGCCTCGTGCGCGGCCTCGATCACGCGCGGATGGGACGACAAGCCAAGGTAGTTGTTGGCGCACAGGTTGATGACCTCGCGGCCATCGGTGGTGCGAACGCGCGCGCCCTGCGGCGTGGCAATGACGCGCTCTTCCTTGTACAGCCCCGCCTGGCGGATGGCGTCAAGCTCTGCACGCACGGATGCGTAGAATGCCTCGGCACTCGACATGGTTTGGCTCCCGATGCTAGGATCTGATCGATAAATCGAACACGTTCGTTATAAAGAACGTTTTGTGCAATATAACGAACCACTCGCCATGACGCAACCCCCTACCCAGAAGCCGCAGGGCGATGGACCGCCCGCCGTCGGCGCCGCGCTGCAGGCGCTGCGCCAGGCCCAGCAGCTTTCGCTCGACGACCTGTCGCGCCGCGCCGGCGTGTCCAAGTCGATGCTGTCGCAGATCGAACGCAACCTGACCAACCCGACCGTGGCGGTGCTCTGGCGCCTGGCCAACGCATTGGGCATCAATCTTGCCGACCTCCTGTCCGCCGATGCAGGCGGCCGCCCGGTCGGCGGCATCGCGCTGGTGCAACCGCACGCCATCCCCTCGCTCAAGAGTCCTGACGGGCACTGCGAGCTGAAGATCCTCGGACCGATCGAACTGGCCGGGCGCTTCGAATGGTATGAGCTGACGATCCAGGCCGGCGGCGTGCTTGCATCGGAGGCGCACGAAAACGGCACACAGGAACACCTTTCGGTGCTCAACGGCGCCATGTCGGTGCAGGCGGGAGCAGAGGAAAAGAAGCTGCGGCATGGTGAAACGGCGCGCTATGCGGCGGACGTGCCACACGCTATCCGTAATCGCGGCAAGGCGACGGCAACGGCCTTATTGGTTGTAGTGCACCCGGCTTAACTGCGGCAAGCACGGAACGTTGATCTTATGCGGAACCGGGCCGCTGACCCGCCGTCAAACGCCTTAGTCCTCGGAAACGCATTGACGCATCGCAGCATCGGGCGAGACCAGATATGCGGCGCAGGCATGTGTCTTGCGTAATTCCGTGGCTTCGAGCGCGCGGCTATCAGCCGCGTCAGTCCCAGCAAAGCGACCCCCTTCATTCAAGGAGACGAACGTGCTGAGCCCGCATGAACTTGCTACGCTGCTGCTCATCAGCGGCGGCGCCGAATCCCTCGATACCACCGACTCCCGGCAGATTGATCCGGTCGACCTTCACGCGCTGGTCGACAAGGAACTCGTCCGGCTGGAAATCCTGCACGGCCAGCTGCAGAGTCCTCGCCTGACCAACGACGGCCACTCGATGTTGCGCGCCATGGGTTGCTGCCGCTGAGCCGCTCCCAGGCAGTTCCCGGGACCGAACGCCTATACTGGGCCGCATCGGCCCACGCATGGGTGTGTGCGGGCCTGGCTTCGGACGCTGATATTTCGACGCGAGGCAACCCCTACTCTCTCCCGAACGGCGCGCGGCACGACATCCCCGCGCGCCTCGACCGTCTGCCCTGGTCGCGCTGGCACTGGCGCGTCGTGCTGGCGCTTGGTATCGCTTGGGTGCTCGATGGCCTCGAGGTCACGCTGGTCGGCTCGGTCGGTGCCGTGCTCGAACGGCGCGACACGCTGGCACTGAGCGCCACCGAAGTCGGCTGGACAGGTTCGCTCTATATCGGCGGCGCCGTGCTCGGCGCGCTCGTGTTCGGCCGCATGGCGGACCGCCTGGGCCGCAAGCGGCTGTTCCTGGCCACGCTGCTGGTCTATCTGGTGGCGACGCTGGCCACGGCGTTTTCATCGGGCTTCGCCGTGTTCGCGCTGTGCCGCTTCTGCACGGGCCTGGGCATCGGCGGCGAATATGCGGCCATCAACTCAGCCATCGACGAACTGATTCCGGCGCGCGTGCGCGGCCGCGTCAACCTGGCCATCAACGGGAGCTTCTGGCTGGGCGCGGCGCTCGGTGCCGGGCTGAGCCTGTTGCTGCTTGACCCGCGCGTGCTCGGGCCGGTGTGGGGCTGGCGCGCGTGTTTCGCGCTGGGCGCGGTGCTGGCCGTCGCCATCATGCTGGTGCGCCGGCACGTGCCGGAGAGCCCGCGCTGGCTGGCCACGCATGGACGGCTGGCCGATGCGGAGCAGGTGATTGCCGACATCGAGGCGCGGGTGTACCCGACGCGCCAGGTGCCTCCACTCGCACCAGCCATACGTTCCGAACCGGTCCACGCATCCACCTCGCCGTCCGTGCGCGACGTGATGCATCTGCTGATGCGGCGCTATCGGCAGCGCAGCCTGATCACGCTCGCACTGATGCTGGCGCAGGCCTTCTTCTACAACGCCATCTTCTTCACCTACGCGCTGGTGCTCACGCGCTTCTATGGCGTGCCGGATGGCCGCGTGGCGCTCTACATCTTCCCGTTCGCGCTCGGCAATGCGGCGGGGCCACTGCTGTTGGGCCCGCTCTTCGACGAGGTCGGCCGGCGCCGCATGATCGCCATCACCTACGTGTTGTCGGGCCTCGGCCTGGCGGCAACCGGATGGGCCTTCACGCAAGGCTGGCTCGATGCCACGGGCCTGGCCCTGTGCTGGTCCGCGGTGTTCTTCCTGGCGTCGGCAGCGGCCAGCTCCGCGTACCTGACGGCGAGCGAAGTCTTTCCCCTCGAAATGCGTGCGCTCGCGATTTCGATCTTCTATGCGCTGGGGACGGGGATGGGCGGCTTCATCGCGCCGGTACTGCTCGGCGCCTTGATCGAACGCGGCAGCCGCGGTGCGGTGGCGGCGGGCTACGGCCTTGGGGCCGCGCTGGTCATCGCCGCGGGGCTGCTGGCCTTGCGCTATGGGGTCGATGCGGAACGGCGGCCGCTCGAAGACGTGGCACGCCCCTTGGGAAATGACTGGCGCAACACACCGGATTGATATGGGCGCAGTGCTCCCAATTTAGCTTCCGAAAATTGCGGATGTCGCGCCCGCTCATTGTCGCGTTACTATAAAAAATCATTCTTTCATTCCGATGAATGATTGATGATTTTTTCGAACAGACTGACCAATCAATCCAACGATGAAAATTACACTTGATGCGCTTCAGGTGGTCGAGTCCATTGCGCGCTGCGGCACGTTCGGACTGGCCGGCAAGGAGCTGCATAAGGCCCCGTCTTCGCTGAGCTATGTCGTGCAGAAACTCGAAAGCGACCTGGGCGTCACGGTGTTCGACCGCAGTGCGCACCGCGTCAGCCTGACCATCGCGGGCGAAGTCCTGCTCGAAGAAGGCCGCCGGCTGCTGCGCGCCGCGAACGACCTCGAGGAGCGCGTCAGGCGCGCCGAAGCCGGCTGGGAATCCGAACTCCGGATCGCCACCGACGCGCTGGTGCCGTTCGATGCGGTGCTGCCGTTCATCTCTGCATTCCAGGCCGAAAACAGCTATACCCGGCTGCTGTTCTCGCAGGAGATGCTGGGCAACAACTGGAAGGCGCTGGCATCGGACAGCGTCGACCTGCTGATCGGCGCCGTGGGCGATCCGCCCGCGGTCCAGGGCCTGTTCTCCGTGCCGGCCGGGAGCGTGCGGTCTGTCTTCGTCGTCGCGCCCGGGCATCCGCTGGCGGCGGCCGAAGAGCCGATCGATTGCGCCGTGCTGTGGCAGCACCAGTTCGTGGAAGTCAGCCTGCCGCAGGAAGACGCCGCACAAGCTGCGCCGGCCCGTCCGCTCGTGGACGGGCAGCGGCACATCAGCGTGCCGACGCTCGACGCCAAGCTCTCGGTGCTGCTTTCCGGGCTGGCGTGCGGCTACCTGCCGGCCTGCGCGGCGCAGCCGTACCTTGACAAGGGGCAGCTCGTGGCCAGGCGGCTGGGCGAGGAACGTCCGCCGCAGATGCTGCATATCGCCTGGCGCAGCACGGATCCCGGCCGGGCCATCGGCTGGTGGATCGAGCGCAAGGACATGCTGGCAGAGACCCTGCGGCAGCAGCTGGGGCTGCAGGCCCCCGGCGGCTCCCGCGATCAAGACCGGTCATCGACCATCGAGCGCATGCCAGCCACGTGACTGGCGCCGCGCCCGCACTGCGATCAGGACCTGTCGCGCAGATCGTGCCAGGCGACCAGCAGGAATCCGCCCACCAGTCCCAGGTGCTCGAAGAACGCGTTCGCCATCATGAAGCGCGCGTCGCCGGAAACCTCCCAGAAGCGATTGGCCAGGAACGTCGCCATCAGCGTGAAGCCGGCCAGGCCCACTGCGCCGAGCCAGCGGTAGAAGCCCGCCAGGATCATGACGGAGGCGCCCAGTTCCAGCGCGATGGTCGCTGCCGCCAGCGGCCCGGCGGGCGCCAGGCCGAAATGCTGCATCTCGGCAATGGCGGCCGGGAAGTCCAGCGCCTTGTTCAGACCGCCCTGCAGATAGGCGGCGCACAGTCCCAGCATGGCCACCCAGCGCACGGCCGGCGTGGCGAGCCGGGATACCCCGGTCCCGGCAGCGGGCGAGGTGACACGGCCTTGTTCGATCATCGCAGACCCTCCCTGTTCGCGCAGTGCTTGCACCCGGCCAGCGACGGCACCGCCCGGCGAAGCGATGCCATATTAATTCATCATGCGTTGGTTAAAGGGCGTCATTCACGAGTTTATTTTCTCGACGCCGGCCCACTATGGTTGCGTTGATGCTTCACCGCTGCTCCATTCGAGCTTCCATCCGGTTCTTCGAATAGTCTGTTCGAAATAATCCGTTATGCCGGCCACCGATGCATCGATATACTTTCGCGACGCGACGCAGCGGGTCCGGCGAGTACACCGTTCCATCCGTCGTGCGGACATCGCTGCCAGCACGCAGACTCGCGCAGTCAGCCGAAACGCATCGCCCCCGCCATGCCGCCGTGCGCGCCCGCGTGCCAGACCGGTGGCATGGCTGTCTTTCCACCCCAGGAGAAAACCGTGAGCAATCCGAAGCTTGAAGTCCTGACCCCGCAGAACTGCCAGTTGATCTTCATTGACCAGCAGCCACAGATGGCATTCGGCGTGCAGTCGATCGACCGGCAAACCCTGAAGAACAATGTGGTCGGGCTGGCCAAGGCCGCCAAGATCTTCAATATCCCGACCACGATCACCACCGTCGAGAGCGAGAGCTTCTCCGGCTTCACGTACCCGGAACTGCTGGACGTGTTCCCCGACCACAAGCTGCTGGAACGCACCTCGATGAACTCGTGGGACGACCAGAAGGTGCGTGATGCGCTCGCGGCGGCGAATCGCAAGAAGGTGGTGGTCTCGGGACTGTGGACCGAGGTGTGCAACAACACCTTCGCGCTCAGCGCGATGAACGATGCCGGCTATGAGATCTACATGGTTGCCGATGCGTCGGGCGGCACCTCGAAGGAAGCGCACGACTACGCGATGCAGCGCATGATCCAGGCCGGGGTCGTGCCCGTTACCTGGCAGCAGGTCCTGCTCGAGTGGCAGCGCGACTGGGCGCACCGCGACACCTATGAGGCCGTGATGGCGCTGGTCAAGGAACACTCGGGTGCCTATGGCATGGGTGTGGACTACGCGTACACCATGGTCCACAAGGCGCCGCAACGCACGGTGAAGACGCACGAGGCCATTCCTGCCGTTCCTGCGCGCTGACACCATCGCCAGCTGAGCGCGGGCACCGCGGCGATGGCCGTGGTGCCCGGCCCGCCGCCGGTTCTTTGCCGCAGCCGCAGCGCCCGGCGCAGCAACTGCCCACAGGAGTTTTTCCATGAATGCCTCGACCGCGCCGGACCTGATTCTCGTCAACGGCAAGTTCACCACGCTGGACCGGGCCAATCCGCAAGCCGAAGCGGTCGCCATCCGCGAAGGCCGCTTTGCCGCCGTTGGCACGAAGCAGGAGATCATGCAGTCCGCCGCCGGGGACACGCGCGTGATCGACCTCGGCGGTCGCCGCGTGATCCCCGGGCTGATCGACAGCCACATGCACATCATCCGCGGCGGCCTGAACTACAACATGGAGCTGCGCTGGGACGGCGTGCGGTCGCTGGCCGACGCCATGCGCATGCTGCGCGACCAGGTGGCGCGCACGCCCGCACCACAGTGGGTGCGCGTGGTCGGCGGCTTCACCGAGCACCAGTTTGCCGAGAAGCGCCTGCCGACCATCGACGAACTGAACGCGGCGGCACCGGACACGCCCGTATTCATCCTGCACCTGTATGACCGCGCCATCCTGAACGGCGCGGCGCTGCGTGCGGTCGGCTACACGAAAGACACGCCAAACCCGCCGGGTGGCGAGATCATGCGCGACGCGCGTGGCAATCCCACCGGCCTGCTGCTGGCGAAGCCCAATGCCACCATCCTCTATGCGACGCTGGCCAAGGGGCCAAAGCTGCCGCCCGAGTACCAGAAGAACTCCACGCGCCATTTCATGCGCGAAGTGAACCGCCTGGGCGTGACGGGCGTCATCGATGCGGGAGGTGGCTACCAGAACTACCCCGAGGACTACAGCATCATCGAAGAACTCCATCGGGAAGGCCAACTCACCGTGCGGCTTGCATACAACCTGTTCACGCAGAAGCCAAAAGACGAGCTGAGCGATTTCCGCACCTGGGCCGGCAAGGTCAAGCCCGGACAGGGCGACGACCTGTACCGGCACAACGGCGCCGGCGAGATGCTGGTCTATACCGCCGCCGACTTCGAGGACTTCCGCGTCGAACGGCCCGAGATGCCGCCGTCGATGGAAGGCGACCTGGAGCCCGTGATCCGATTGCTGGTGGAGAACCGCTGGCCCTGGCGCCTGCATGCCACCTATGACGAGACCATCTCGCGCGCGCTGGACGTCTACGAGAAGGTGGCGCGCGACATGCCGTTCGATGGCCTGCACTGGTTCTTCGACCATGCCGAGACCATCACCGACCGCAATATCGACCGCATCGCGGCGCTGGGCGGCGGCATTGCCGTGCAGCACCGCATGGCCTACCAGGGCGAGTACTTCGTCGAACGCTACGGCGCGAAGCCGGCCGAGCACACGCCGCCGGTGAAGAAGATGCTGGAACGCGGCGTCAAGGTCGGCGCAGGCACCGATGCCACGCGCGTGGCCTCATACAACCCGTGGGTATCGCTGTACTGGCTCACCACCGGCAAGACCGTGGGCGGCTTGTCGATGTATCCGCAGGCCAATGTGCTCGGCCGCGAAGCCGCGCTGCGGCTCTGGACCGAAGCCAACACGTGGTTCTCGAACGAGGAAGGCAAGAAGGGGCAGCTCGCCGTGGGCCAGCTGGCGGACCTTGCGGTGCTTTCGCAGGATTACTTCGCCGTGCCCGGCGACGATATCCAGGACATCACTTCCGTGCTGACCGTGCTCGGCGGCAAAGTGGTCCACGGCGACGGCGACTTCGGCAAGCATGCGCCGGACCTGCCGCCGCCCATGCCGGACTGGTCGCCGGTACGGCATGTGGGCGGCTACCAGCCGCGCCCGACGGCGCCGGCCCGCGCGCACGCGCTGGCCACCGCGTGCGGCTGCGACAGTGCCTGCGGCGTGCATGGCCACGGGCATGCCAGGGCATGGACGTCCGATATGCCGGTTTCGGACGAAGGCACATTCTGGGGCGCGCTCGGCTGCTCGTGCTGGGCATTCTGATCGGGCCCGGCCACCACCTGAAGCGGTCCTCACCAAAAGGAGGCCAATGATGAAGGTCTATATCGTCTCTCTCGCCGCCGGCATCCTTGTCGGCGTCATCTATGCCCTGATCCAGGTACGCTCGCCGGCGCCGCCGGCCATCGCGCTGATCGGCCTGCTCGGCATGCTGATCGGCGAACAGGTCGTGCCCACCGTGAAGCGCCTGGCGGCCGGCGAACCGGTCACCGCCGCATGGTTCCGCAGCGAATGCGTGCCGAAGATCACCGGCGCGCCACCCAGGGCGGAAGGCACTGCGGAAGCGCCGGTCACGCTCGCCTCGCGCGGCAAGGAGGGCGGCCCGTGAGCGAGCGCCGCCACAGACCTGCCGGACGGCATCGATGACAACCCGCGCCGACCGGCGATGCCGCTGCCTTGCGGCATTGGCCGCGGCGCAATGCGCCATGGCAGCGGACAGATTGCCGCGCGCGATGCGCGGCTTGGCCTGCAGGGCCATTTCGGCGCGCTGTTCATGGGCAACTTGGACACGCCCTATACCAGCTCGACCAAGGGCTACGACCCGTCCTACCCGACCACGGGCGGCCATATGGCGCTGATGGGCAATGGCGCCGCGGCCACCACCGACAACGTCGAGAACACCAGTTCCTTCGACCGCACCGCCGTCTATGCTTACTACAGTCGCATCAACAACCGCAGCAATGCCGCCTATGACTTTGCCATCAACGGCGTTGGCGTCCACGCGGGCGCAGACCCGCAGACCTTCGCGCTCGGCATGCGCCACAATTTCTGACGGACGCTCCGCGCCGTCCGGAGACAGCCTTGAACCCCGCCCAGCCCGCTGATGCCGCCGCTCCCGTGGCGGGGCCGGCGACCGGCTACATCCTGTCCTTTATCGCGGGCTATGTGGACGTGGTCGGGTTCATCTCGCTGTTCGGCTTGTTCACGGCACATGTGACGGGCAACTTCATCATGATCGGCGTCGATATCACCGGCCATGCGCCGGGCCTGCTGGCCAAGCTGCTGGCACTGCCGGCCTTCGTGCTGGCCGTCGCGGCGACCCGGATGGCGGAGGTGCGCATCGCCCGGACGGGGCGCTCCCCGGTTGCGCCGCTGCTGCTGGCGGAAGCGGTGCTGCTGGCACTGTTCATGGCCGCCAGCCTGCACGCGGCGCCCGTCACCGACCCGTCGGCGGCGGCGGCGATCGTGGCCGGCATGCTGGCCGTCGTGGCCATGGGCATGCAGAACGCGCTGTCGCGGACTTCCCTGCAGGATCTGGGCCCGACCACGATCATGACGGGCAATACGACGCAGATCGTGGTCGATCTCGTGGACCTGCCGGGCGCATCCGGTCCCCAGCGAGACGCGATCCGGCGCAGGCTGCGCAAGATGGGGCCAGCCCTGGCCGCGTTCGCGCTGGGTGCCATCCTCGGTGCGCTCGGCTTTGCCAGGTTTTCGGTCTGGTGCATGCTGCTGCCCACCGCCTTGCTGGTCGCGGTCTGCGTTCCGGCCTGGCGGCGCGGCCAGGTGTCCGCAACCGGCTGAACGGAGCCCACATAGCCTGGAGAAAACCGGGTGCCAGAGGACTACCCTGCCATCCTCTTCGGCGCGTTCGACCGTCACAACTTCGGCGACCTGCTGCTGGCACATGTCGTCGCCCACGTCGCGGCAAAGGACATGGGCGGGCGTGCGCTGCACTATGGCGGCCTGGCGCAGCGCGACATGTCGGCGTGCGGCGGCCACGCGGTGCAGGCGCTGGCGCAACTGGCCGCGCGCGTGGGCGACACGCCGGTCGACATTCTCCATGTCGGCGGCGAGATCCTGACCTGCAGCGCCTGGGAGGCTGCCGTGATGCTGCTCCCGCCCACCCAGGCGCCAGCCGTCATCGCGCAGCTCGATGCCGATCCGGCCGGACGCGCGGCCTGGGCGCGCGAGCAGCTTGGACTGCACGATCTCGCGCCCTACCTGCTGCCCGATGGTCTGTTTGCCAACGTCGTGAAGGTGAGCTACCACGCGATCGGGGGGATCGATCTCGACCGGCTGGAGGCCCCCATGCGCGCCGAAGTCGTGGCCAAGCTCAAGGCCGCCAACTGCGTTGGCGTGCGAGACCGGCACACTCACGCGATGCTGGAATTCGCGGGCGTCGGCTGCCATCTCGAGCCGGACCCTGCCGTGATGGTGGCCGAGCTGTTTGCGCCACGCATCGGCCGGCATGCGCGGCGCGGCGAGCCCGCCGGCGTGGTGGCCGCATTCCCGCACGGCTACCTGGCCGTGCAGTGCAGCGCCGACTTTGGCGACGACGCGACGCTGGCGACGCTTGCCCGCCAACTCGAACAACTGGCCCGGGCGGAGAGTCTTGGCATCGTGCTGTTCCGCGCGGGCGCGGCGCCCTGGCATGACGACCTGGACGTCTACCGGCGGCTGGCGACGCGCATGAATGGCGTGCACGTAGCCCTGTTCAGCTCGCTCGACCTGTGGGACATCTGCGCGCTGATCGCCCATAGCCGCGGCTTTGCCGGCAGCAGTTTGCATGGCGGCATCGTCGCCGGCGCCTGGGCGCTGCCGCGCATGGGACTGCTGCGTCCGGGGCAACCGCTCGCGGCAAGCAAGCAGGCCGCCTTCGATGCGACCTGGGGCACCGGCAGCACACTCTCGGCAGTGCCGGTCGACGCGCTTGCGTCCGGCATGGCGCAGGCCATCGCCGAGGCGCCGGCGCAGCGCGAGTCGCTGGCCCGGGACCTGGTGCAGGCCTGCCGCGCGGGCTTCGCCGCGCACGCGTGACCCGCCGGCCGTCACAGGCGCTCGACGCGCACGAAGAACTCGACCCCTTCCTCGGTGTTGTCCAGCGCCTGGCCAAACGTGATCCAGCCGTGACTGCGCAGCATGACGTCGTCGCGGCGCAGGATAAAGCTCTCTTCGCCGTCGAGCGTAACGTGCGTGCCGTTCGAGCTGCGGTCGACCAGCACATAGCGGCCGCCGCGCGTCTCGACGGTGGCCTGGAAGCGCGAGGCGCGGCGGTCCGACACCACGATCGTCATGCCGCTGTCGCGGCCGATGGTGACCGGCGCCGAGGCAAGATTCATCTCCACCACCGCCGAGCGGTAGCGCAGCGTGAGAAACACCGAGCAGGCGGTCCGGGGGCTTTCGGTATCGATCAGCGTCAGGTCGGTGGCCTGTTGCCAGATCGCCTCGAACAATTCGACCGGTTGCTCGCGGCCGCGCACTTGTGTCGGGTACAGGTAGCGCGTGGCCTGGCGCAGCAAGTCGGGAAGCTGCTCCACGGATTCCGCGCTGGTGATGATCTGTCCGCGCGACGCCAGCTTGCATAGCCGCGCGGCAAGGTTGACGGTATCGCCGAACACGTCGCCCGATGCATCAGCAAGCACCGGGCCATGGTGAAAGCCGATATGGATCGACATCGGCACGCCGGACACAGGCGGCAGCTGGGACACCGCGAACTGCATGTCGAGCGCGGCCTGCAGCGCGCGCCCGGCCGCGGGGAACAGCACCATGATCTCGTCGCCAATGGTCTTGACGATGCGCCCGCCGGCCGCTTCGGAGCAGGAGCGCATGACGCCGAGGCATTGCGCAACCGCAGCCATGGCCGCCGCATTGCCGGCCACCTCGTACAGCCTGGTGCTGCCGCTGAGGTCGGCAAACATCACCGACCCATCCGGCGCCTCGTTAAGCGGTTCCCGGTTCATATGCGCCCCGGCCCGCCACGCTGCCGGCGGGTCAGTTCCTCAATGCAGTCACGCGATCACGCAATGCTGGAATTCTGGCACTGCCACAGGCGATCCTCAACCAGATTGGCACGGCATCCGCACCAAAGACCCGATGCAAACAGCAGGGTCGTGGCATGCTACTTGCATATCCGCGTCCCCGGGAGGCGACCGTATGTCGCTCACCGAAGGGTAGCTAGGGTTCCGGTCGTGCCACGCGCACGATGACTGGTCCGAGAGCAACCGGCCACTGGCAGCTCGCGCGCCAGCGGCTCCACGGCGGGACAAAAGCCCGGGAGGTTCACTTCGTGAAAGAGGTGGCTTCCCTGCCCTTGTCCACCGATTGGAGCCAACCTATGCCGGTAACCCCCGTCAACCGCCGTCCAGCCCGAAAGCTTTGCGTCAGCCTGGCCCTTGCCGCGGCCCACTTCACAGGCGCCGCCCATGCGCAGGATGCCGCGCCTGTGCCCGTCGAGAACACCGCCGAACCGAATGCCGCTGCAGAACCCTATACCTTCACGGGCCATCTCGATCTGGTATCTCGCTATGTGCTGCGCGGCGCCACCACCACCTATGGCAACGGCGCCCCGCTGGGCAACGCCGGGGCGGACGCGCCCGAATCGTCGCGGCCGGCCCTGCAATGGGGTCTGGACTTGGCCCATGAAAGCGGCTGGAGCATTGGCTACTGGGCATCCATGATCAACTATTCGTACCGCCAGCTCGGACGCTCCTACAGCGACCGCAGCATCACCGATTTCCAGAACAACCGCTCCGTGGAAAACGACTTTTACGGCGCCTACGGCGGCAAGCTGGCGGGTGACCTCGGCTATACGGTTGGCATGACCGCCTACTACTACCTCAACGGCGAACACGCCAACGCACTGGAAACCAAGGCGGGCCTTTCCTACGGCCCGCTCAGCCTCAACGCGCAAACCTTGCTCAACGATGTGGTGTGGGGCAACAAGGGCGATACGTACTGGACGCTTGTCTACACCCAGCCGCTGCCGTACGGCATGACATTCAGCGCCACCGCCGGCGCCTACACCTATCGCAAGGAAGGCAAGTATCTCGGCACCACCGACACGCTGACGGGCACTGCCTGCGGCCCGGGCGCCGCCTTCGTGGTGAATGGATGCTTCGCGGGCAACGCGCCCGTCGGCAAGGCCTTCCGGCACCTGACCATGGCGTTGAACGCGCCCATTCCCGGCACGCCGGCAAGCGTGGGAATCCAGTGGATCCTTGGTGGCAAGAACCGCTTCGGCGTCAGCCAGAAGAACCAGTTCCTGGCATCGGCAACGATCGGATTCTGAACCCCGGGCGAAGGAGCATGCAGCGGAGCCGGAACTCCGCATGCACCGCCCCGGCGGCCGGCAGGTCTTTGCGCCTGCCGGAACGCCTCTACCGGGCGCTACGCTTGCGCGGCGCCTTCCCGCGCGAGCCAGGCCCGCCATCCGCCGTAGGCGGTGATGTCTTCGGCGCCCGCCAGACCGGCGGGCTCGCAGATGAATCCCGGCACACTGGTTCCGTCGGCCAGTTGCGTGCGGCCAATACCCAGCGGGGCCGGAATGCCCGCGACGAAGCTGCCAAAGCTGGCCTCCGGCAGTTCCCATACCTCCACCTCGATGGCAGCGCCGCCGTCGTCCACGCGCTCCAGCCCCGGACGCCGCGTGCCGCTGCCGGGCAAGGCATGGAGCCGATAGCAGGGCGCCGTTCGGGTGCATGCCACCAGCCTGGCACCACGATCGGTCAGCTGGTGGTGCAGCGGCAGCCCTTGCAGGTGTGCGCCACAGACGGCGACGCGGACCTGGCCGGAACGGACTGCGGCGAGCGATGCGGCATCGTCCGGCAACGCATGGCCGGTCGCGCCCAGGGTGGCGGCGCGCCCCCGCAGCGCCTGCTGCCAGCGCGTGGCCAGGCGCAGCAGGGGCACATCCTGATGCGCGGGGGCCGCCACTGTCACGCCAAACGGCAGCCCGGCTTCGGTGAAGCCAGCCGGCACCGCAATGCCGGCGTAGTCGAGCAAGTTCATGAAGTTGGTAAATCGGCCCAGATCACTGTTCAACCGGAGTGGTTCGGCCAGCATGTCGTCGATGGTGGGATGCTGCGGCGCGGTCGGCAGCATGAACGCATCGGCCTGGCCCCAGATGGCGTCGCACTCTCGGCGCAGCCTGCGCAAGCGATAGCTGGCCGCAAAGGCATCGGCGGCGCTTGGCGCGCTCCCGCCAAGCGTGATCTGGCGCGTGACCGGGAACAGCGCTTCCGGCTGCGCGTCGATGAAGGCGCGGATGGCCTGATAGCGCTCGGCCACCCAGGGTCCTTCGTATAGCAGGCGCGCGGCTTCCAGGAAGGGCGCGATATCGATCTCGATCAGTTCCGCCCCAAGCTCGCGGGCGTGTGCCAAAGCCTGTGCCCAGGCATCGGCGTAGCCTGGCCCCATCTGCCCCAGCTGGGCGAGCGAGGGCACCCCCAGCCGGAACGTGGCAGCGCGGCCAAAGTCGAAGCCGTGCGGCGAGGCGTGGCGCGAGAAAGCGTCCGCGTCATCGTAGCCCTGCGCCACCGCATAGACGCGGTGCGCGTCGTTGGCGGTCAGCGCAAAGATCGAGACTGTGTCCAGCGAGCGGCAGGCCGGCACCACGCCCGATGCGGACAACACGCCGCAGGTAGGCTTGAGGCCCACCAGGTGATTGAACGCGGCCGGCACGCGCCCCGAGCCAGCCGTGTCAGTCCCCAGCGCGAAGCTCACGTGCCCCAGTGCCACGGCAACCGCCGAGCCCGAACTGGAACCGCCGGATACATGGGCCGCATCGAAGGCATTGCGGCAGGCGCCGTACGGCGAGCGCGTGCCGTTGAGCCCGGTGGCGAACTGGTCGAGGTTGGTCTTGCCGACGGCAATGGCGCCCGCGTCGAGCAGCCGCTGCACCACGAAGGCGCTGTGCTGCGGTGTATAGGCATAGGCCGGGCAGGCCGCCGTGGTAGGACAGCCGGCCAGGTCGATGTTGTCCTTGATGGCAAACGGGATGCCATAGAGCGGCAGGTCCGCCGGATTGTCCGCCAAGAGTTCCCGGGCACGACGGCGCAAGGCGTGCGCATCGAGCCGATGGATCCAGGCGTGGTGCGGATCGCCCTCCGTGGCGGCAATCACGGCCTCCACGACATCGACGGGCGTGCGCCTGCCGTGGCGATAATCCTCTTGCAGCGAGGCGATATCCAGGGAAAACGGCACGGTGCCGGAATGGTTGGTCATGCTGCCACCTCGCTTTCCGGCACCTCGCGTTCTTGCACGGACTCCGGCACGATCACCACCACCTCCTGCCCCGCTGCGACCGGTGCGCTTTCGGCGCAGGCAACGCGCCAGACCGTGCCGGCGCAAGGCGCGGTCACGGCAAATTCCATCTTCATGGACTCCACCACGACCAGCGTGTCGCCGGCCCCCACACGGCTTCCCGCCTCCACCAGCAGCTTCCAGACACTGCCGGGCACCGCGCTGCAGACCGCGCGCGAGCCCTCCGGGCGCGTGCCGGCATCGTCGTGGGGCGCCACGGCGCCGGCGCTCTCTTCCACATGCTCGGCATGGCCAAGTTCGCGCCAGCGCTCGCGCTCGGCGGCAAATGCGGCTCGCTGGCGGGTGCGGAACGTTGCGATATCCGCGGCGTTCTCGTCAAGCATGCGCTGGTAGTCGCGCATGGCAAAGCTGCCTGCCTCGATGCGCAGCGGATAGCGGCCGGCCGGGAAATCCTTGCGGATCTGCACCAGCTCGGCTTCGCTCACGGGATAGAAGCGGATCTTGTCGAAGCAGCGCAGCAGCCATGGCTTGCCCGCCTCGAAGGCCGGCGCGCCGCTGTCGGCGTCGCGCCAGCGGTTCCACATCTGCAGCGTGCGGCCGACGAACTGGTAGCCGCCCGGCCCTTCCATGCCGTACACGCACATGTACGCGCCGCCGATGCCCACTGCGTTCTCCGGCGTCCAGGTGCGCGCCGGGTTGTACTTGGTGGTCACCAGCCGGTGGCGCGGATCGAGCGGCGTGGCCACGGGCGCGCCAAGGTAGACATCGCCCAGTCCCATCACCAGATAGCTGGCCGCGAACACGATCTCCCTGACCGCCTCGACCGATGCCAGCCCGTTGATGCGACGGATGAACTCGATATTGCTGGGGCACCACGGCGCATCGGGACGCACCGACTGCATATATTTGTCGATGGCGAGGCGCGTGGCGCTGTCATCCCAGGAGAGCGGCAACCACACGGTTCGGGACGGCACCGAGAGGCCGTCCGTGTCGCCCAGGGCGTCGTCAGCCTGCACGATCGCCTCCACTAGTGCGCGGCGGTCGAGTTGGGACGGATCGTAATGCAGCTGCAGCGAGCGGATACCCGGCGTCAGGTCGACGATGCCCGCCAGCGCGCGCGCCTGAACCGCGGCGTGCAGCGCGTGGATGCGCATACGCAGGCCGATATCGAGTTGCGCCTCGCCCAGTTCGACCAGCAGGTATCGGTCGCCGGCCTGCCGCACCACCAATCCCGGCCGGCCGGCGGCGCCGTCTCGCGCGAACACCACCGGTGACTCGGCCGAAGCCGCGGCAGGCACCGGCGGCTGCGCCGCCAGGGTAACTGCCAGCGCATCCTGCGCCATGCGTAGCCGCGCCGCCTCGTCCTGCCCGATGCGGCGAAAGCGCACCCGCGCGCCAGGCCGGAGCTGGCCCAGCTTCCACCGCTCGGCCGCGGCCACGACCGCCGGACAGACGAAGCCGCCCAGGCTGGGGCCATCCGGACCGAGAATCACGGGCATGTCGCCGGTGAAGTCGATCGCGCCGATGGCGTAGGCGTTGTCATGAATATTCGACGGATGCAGCCCGGCCTCGCCGCCATCGGGCCGCGCCCATTGCGGCTTCGGGCCGATCAGGCGCACGCCGGTGCGGCTGGAGTTGTAGTGAACCTCCCATTCCGCCGCGAAGAAACTGTCGATATCCGCTGCGGTGAAGAAGTCCGGAGCGCCGTGCGGGCCGTACAGGACGCCGATTTCCCACGATTCTCCCGGCCCTGGGAACGACGGCACGGCGGATTCGGGCAACGCCACCGGCTCGGTCGCGATGTCATCGCCGATATGCAGCACGTCCGCGACGCGCAAGGTGCGCCCGCCATGTCCCCCGAACTGTCCCAGCGTAAACGTCGAGCGGCTGCCCAGATAGCACGGCACATCGAAGCCGCCCCGTACCGCCAGATAGGCACGGCTGCCCTGGGCCCGTCCGGCGCCGATGGCGAGCGTGCTGCCCGCCTGCACGCGGTGCGCGACCCACTGCGCCAATGGCCTGCCGTCCAGCATGACCTCCAGGGGCGCGCCGCACACGGCGATGACCGCGTCATGCCAGAAGCGCAGCGTCGGGCCGCCCAGGGTGCATTCCAGGCCGGCGGCTTGCGGCGCATTGCCGACCAGCCGGTTGGCAATGCGCAGGGAGAGGTCGTCCATCGGGCCGGATGGCGGCACGCCCACGTCCCAGTAGCCCACGCGGCCGGGCCAGTCCTGCACCGTGGTCTGCACGCCGGCATCGAGCACCTCCACCGCATTGGGCTGGTAGTGCAAGTCGCCCAGCGAGCGCGTGACCATGCGCCCGGCGACGAAATCCTCGCTGGCGGCCACGGTGCGCAGGTAGCGCAGGTTGGTCTCGATGCCACCCACGCGCGAATCCGCCAGTGCCTGCTGCAGGCGGCGCACGGCATCGGCCCGGTCGGTGCCGGTGACGATCAGCTTGGCCAGCATCGGGTCGTAGTGCGACGGCACCTCGGTGCCTGCGCTCACCCAGCTCTCCACGCGGATATCGGCGGGGAATGTGACTTCGGTAAGCAGGCCGGCGCTGGGCTGGAAGTTGCGTGCCGGGTCTTCGGCATAAAGGCGCACCTGGATCGAAGCCCCGCGCGGCGCCGGCGCGTGAAGCGCAAAGCTGTCACCGCGCGCGAGCTTCACCATCCACGCCACCAGGTCAACGCCGGTGACCTGCTCGGTCACGCCATGCTCGACCTGCAATCGCGTATTGACCTCCAGGAAGTGGAACGCGCCGGTGTCGGCGTCGAGCACGAACTCCACGGTGCCGGCGGAGCGGTAGCGGACGGCACGGCCGAGCCGCACGGCGGCGTCGGTCAATGCCTCGCGCGTCGCCGCATCGAGGCCGGGCGCCGGGGTTTCCTCGACCACCTTTTGGTTGCGGCGCTGTGCGGAACAATCGCGCTCGCCCAGCGCAATCACGTTGCCTTGCCCGTCGCCGAACAACTGCACCTCGATATGGCGGGCGCGCTCCACGAACTTCTCCAGGAACAGCCCGGCATCCTTGAAGTTGGCACGCGCCAGACGCTCCACTGCCTCGAAGGCGGGCACCAGTTCCGCTTCGCTGCGCACCAGGCGCATGCCAATGCCACCGCCGCCCGCGCTGCTCTTGAGCATGACGGGGTAGCCGATGCGTGCCGCTTCGGCCAGCGCATGGGCCTGCCCATCGAGCAGGCCGCTACCCGGCAGCAACGGCACGGCATGCTGCTCGGCCAGCGCCCGCGCGGTGTGCTTGAGGCCGAAGGCCTGCATCTGCTCCGGCGTCGGTCCAATGAAGGCAATACCGGCCGCTTCGCAGTCGCGTGCGAAAGCGGGATTCTCCGACAGGAAGCCGTAGCCCGGATGGATGGCGCCGGCGCCGGTGTCGCGCGCGGCTTCCAGGATGCGAGCGGTATCCAGGTAGCTTTGCGCCGCGGGTGCCGGGCCGATGCAAACGGCGGCGTCCGCCAGCGCCACATGCGCGGATTCGGCATCGGCCTCCGAGTACACCGCCACCGAACGCAGGCCGAGTTGCCGCAGCGTGCGGATGATGCGGCAGGCGATCGCACCACGGTTGGCGATCAGCACGGTATCGAAGCGCGCCCCGGCCGGGCCGGCGCCGTCATCAGAAAAATTGGACATGGGGGAGGTTCCCTCTCGATGTCGGGCAGGTCGTCCTGCCGGATGGGATTCGCCACGGGTCGTCCCGCGGCAGCGCCTGTGCAGATCAGTACGGGCGCAAGTGAGGGATCAGGGCCGCGCTCAGGCGTCCCAGACGATGAACTCGACAGGGGTCGGGTCGTAGCCGTTGCACGGGTTGTTCAGCTGCGGGCAGTTCGATACCAGCATCCACACATCCATCTGCGCACGCAGCTCGACATACTTTCCCGGTCCGGAAACGCCGTCGGCAAACTGCAGCGTTCCGTCCGGCGTGACCGGCACGTTCATGAAGAAATTGATGTTGGGCACCAGGTCGCGCTTGCCCAGGCCCACGTCCGCCTGGGCCATGGCAAGCAGGTAGTTGTCGCGGCAGGAGTGCATGAACTTCTTCTGCAGCGCGTAGCGCACGGTGTTGCTCTCCGCGGCGCAGGCCCCGCCGAGCGTATCGTGCCGGCCGCACGTATCGGCCACGATGGTGAGCATCGGGTTGCCCTGGTTGGAAACCAGCACCGAACCCGTGGTGAGGTAGATGCCGCCCTGACGCAGCAGCGTGTCGGCGGCACTGTAGTGCTCCGCCACGTCGTGGCGGTTGTAGAACAGCACGTCGGCCGCCTGGTTGCCCATCAGGTCGACGATGCGCACGGTCTGGCCCGCGCGGATTTCCGCCAGCCATGGCTCGCCGGCTGGCTGGCGGTGGCGCAGCGTGGCGCCGGCGGGATCGAGGGAACTGGCATGCGGCTGGAATGCCGCGCTTGCCGCGATGGTCGTGGTGATCGTCATGAACGGCCTCAGGAAATGGCGAAGATGTCGGCGTTGTGCAGCGCCCGCGCGCACTCGGGGCGGAAGCCGCGGCAGTAGTCGTCGGCCGGTGCCGGGCCGGAGCGCCATGCCGCCACGCCGATCGCGCCCGGCTGATAGCCGTCGCGCGGGTCCAGGGGATGCGGCGCGGTGGAGATGGCGAGGATCAGGTCCATCTCGCAGCGCAATTCCACCGACGTGCCGCGCATGGTGCGCGACGCATCGAAGGCGAAGCGCCCTTCCTCGTCCACTGCCACCTTGCTGAACAGGTTGACGGGCACGATCAGGTCACGCGCGGACAGCCCGTACTTGCCGGCCTCCACCAGCAGGCCGTCGCGGCCCGAGCGATGCATGGCGTTGCGATGCGCCTCGAAGCGTTGTTCGCCGTACTTGTCACGCATGCGGGCCGTATCGAGCAGCGCGCCGAAGGGATCGTGCCAGCCCAGCGTGTCTTGCGTGAGCGAAGCCATGGCGCGCCCCATGTCGCTCATCAGCACATGGCCGCGCGTGAAGTGAGCGGTATGCAGCGCCTTGCAGGTATCGGGCATGCTGTAGCGCTCCAGCCTGTCGTGGGCGGCATAGAGAACCACGGCGCAGTTGGCCCGCTCACCCAAGGCCACGAAGCGCAGCGAGGTGCCGCGCGACAGGCGCCAGCTCCAGTGCCCGCCACCGGGCACGATCTCGCTCCACAGCACCTGCGCGGCAGGCAGATCCGGCGCAAAGCGCTGCCAGTGCGGCGCGGCATCTACCGGGGCGCCCGGCGGCGGGTTGTCCAGGGTGTGTTCGGCATGTGCCATCGAAGGGTCTCCTTGTCGGGTTCTTGGGTCAGGCGGCAGCGGCCTCGCGCGACAGCTGGTCGAGCAGGTCCAGGTCGGTCTGCATGCCCGAAGTGGTCCGGATGCGCGCCAGGATGTCGCGCTTGAGTTGCAGGAAATCCGGCGTGTGTTTCATCTCCTGGCGGCGCGTGGCGGGCAGGGGCACTTCGTAGACGCTGTCGATGCGGCCCGGGCGTGGTGCCATCAGCACGACGCGCTGGCCCAGGTAGATCGCCTCTTCCACGTCGTGGGTGACGAACACCACGGTGGTTTTCTCCAGCCGGTGCACATGCAGGATCAGGTCGTGCATGACCTCACGCGTCTGCGCGTCCAGCGCGCCGAAGGGCTCGTCCATCAGCAGCACGCGCGGGCGGCTCATCAGCGCACGGGCAATGGCCACGCGCTGCTGCATGCCGCCGGAAAGCTGGCCGGGATAGGCATCCGCCACGTGCGCCAGCCCCATCAGTTGCAGCAGGGCATCGGCCCGTCCCGATGCGGCTTCCACGTCCGCGCTGCTGCGGCGCCTGGTGAACAAGCCGAGGCGGCGGCAGAAGCGGATGTTCTCGGCGACCGTCAGCCATGGGTACAGGCTGTAGTGCTGGAACACCATGGCGCGTTCCGGCGCCGGGCCGGTAATGGCGCGGCCATCGCACTGCAATGTGCCGGCGTCGTAGCTCTCCAGGCCGCCCAGCGTACGCAGCAGTGTCGATTTGCCGCAGCCGGAAGCGCCCACCAGGGTGACGAAGCCGTTGTCGGCCACGTCCAGGCTCACGTCGCGCAGCGCCGGCTGGCCGCTGCGGGGACCGAAGAACTTCCAGACGCCGCGTACGCTGAGCTTGGGTTGGATGGAATCGGTCATGGTTCAGCGCCCCACGTAGAGATAAGGGAAGGCCAGCCGGTGCAGGCGCCGCATGAACTGGTCCAGCAACAAGCCGACCAGACCGATCAGCAGGATGCCCGCGAAGATCTTGTCGGTCTGCAGGAAGCGCTGCGCCTTTAGGATGGAGAAGCCCAGCCCGGAGCCCGCGGCAACCAGCTCGGCCACGACCAGATAGGTCCAGGCCCACCCCATGGTCACGCGCAGCGTGTCAAGCAAGGCCGGCTTGGCCGACGGCACGATGACATGCTGGACGATCTCGCTCCGCGTAGCGCCCAGGGTCTGCGCCGCCTCGATCTGCGCCATCGGCACGCGCCGCACATCCTCGGCCACCATCAGGACCATCTGGAAGAAGGTGCCGATGAAGATGATGGCAACCTTGGCGCCTTCATCGATGCCGATCCACACCATCACCAGCGGGATGAAGGCGACCGCCGGCATGTAGCGGATAAAGTCGGTCAGCGGCTCCAGCAGCGCCTGTACCGTGCGATAGCTGCCGATCGCCAGGCCCAGCGGCAATGCCAGCGCCGCCGACAGCGCCCATCCCGCGAGCACGCGCGCGGTACTGATGGCGACATCGCCTGCCAGGTCGTCGTTGAACGCCCAGTCATGCAAGCGCGACAGCACCGCGGCCGGCCCGGGCATGAAGACGGGATCGACCAGGCCGCTGGCCGCCAGCAGCGCCCAGGCCAGCAGCGGCAGCAGCAGGCCGGTCCCGACCAGCAACGCCGCACGACGCGCCGGGAGTCCGGAACGCAGGCGCCACCAGGGTGTGCGCGCCGGGTGCCATTCGGGTTCACGAGTAGCGTCGGCGGGCCGCGTCGGAGGCAATGCAGTCACGAGGAGATTATTGTCCGGCATGCACGGCCTCACTTGAGCGCTTCGGCCAGCAGCGTGGCATCCACGCCGCGGCCTGCATCAGGCTTGCCTTCGAGCAGCTTGTTGTCGTGCAGGAAGCCGGCAATGGCGGGCGCCACCGCTTGCAGCGAAGCGGGCTGCGCAGCGTCGAACGCGGCGCGGTTCGCGGCCGCGTCGAAAAAACGGGTTCCGGGCAGGAAGACCTTGTATTCCTCCGGCTTCATCCCGACCACCTTGGCCATGATGGCCGCGGCCTCGGCCGGTTGCTCCCGGATGAAGCGCTCCGCGTCGAACCACGCGCGGATCATGCCGACCAGGTCCTTGCGCTTGGCGGCAATCGCCTTCTGCTGCACCACCAGCAGGTCAGGAATCAGGCCCGGCATGTCGGCGGAGGTGAACAGCGCATGGCCCTTGCCGCTGCGCACGATGCGATCGATCCAGGGATTCCAGACCACCGCGGCATCCACGCGCCCCATCATGAAGGCAGCGGCGGCATCAGCGGCAGCGAGGTTGACGATCTTCACGTCGGATGGCTTGAGGCCCGCCTTTGCCAGCGCGGTGGCCAGCACGAAGTGCGAAATGCTGTATTGCTCCAGGGCGACGGTCTTGCCCTTCAGTTCGGCCACGGAGCGGATCCTGGCACCGGCCAGCAGCGCGTCATTGCCGGCCGAGTTGTCGTTGACGAGCACGGCCTTCAGCGGCACGCCCTTGGCGAGCGGACCCAGGGTGTCGGACCAGGACTGCGAGTTGGCGTCGAGCTGCCCGGAAGACAGGGCCGCGATCGAATCGCTGTAGTTTGCGAACCAGACCAGCTTGACATCGGCGCCGTGCTTGCCGAAGAAGCCCTTCTGCTGGGCAACATACCAGGCCACCCAGCCGGGCCAGTCGGAGACGCCGACGCGCACCTCGGCGCGCGCTGGCGTGGCGGCAAGGCATGCGAGGGAGAAGGCGACGCCGGCGAGCGCGGCATGCAGGCGTCTGGAAATGGTGAACGAGGACAGCAGGCGAGGCATCTGTGGGGCTCCTTTCAACAGTGGCAAAGGCAGGGAAGACACCTCGCAACGAAGTGAACCTCCCGGGCTTTTGTCCCGCCGTGGAGCCTGGACGCGGTCTGGTCTCTAGCCAGCGCGCCTGAGGCCGGTTGCTCTCGGACCAGGCATCGCACGCGCAGTGCGACCGGAACCCTAGCGACCCTTCGGTGAGCGACGATGCATCGCTTCCCTGGCCGAGATAGAGCAAGGCGTGTGCCAGTGCGCAGGCCTGGCTTGCGCACCTTGATCGTGCAGCGATGGCGCGGAACAGGGGATGGGTTGGCAACTTGGCGGTGCAGGCGGCACCGCTCGCACTGCTTAAGTGCGCATAGCGCCGGGGCTACAGGCTTGCCTGCCCTTCCCGCGCCCGCGGCTCAACTCAGGCCATCCAGCACGAGATGCTGCCCATGCACGGACGCCGCCGCATCGGACGCCAGCATCGCCACCATGCGCGCGGCAGACCCGGTCGATACCCAGCGCGCCGGATCCGCATCGGGCATGTCGCGCCGGTTGGCCGGCGTATCGAGCACGCTCGGGGCAATGCTGTTGACGTTGATGCCCGCGCCGCGCACTTCACGCGACAGGCTTTCGACCAGCCGCTGCAGCGCGCTCTTGGACGCAATGTAAGCGCCCATGGACGCCGCGCCCGCCGACGCACTGCGCGCCGTCACCGCAATGACCTTGCCGCTGCCCCGCGCCTGCATCGCGGCAATGAACGGACGCGTCACGGCGATGAAGGACCACGCGTTCAGGTCCATCATCCGCAACCACGATTCGCGGCTGATGGCGTGCGTGGCTTCGCCCATCTCGAAGCCGCCGGCCACGTGGACCACGACATCGACCGCGCCGAAGGTGTCCAGGATCTCGGCGCCGACCGCGGCCATAGCGCTCCCGGACGTGACATCGGCCTCGCGCAGCAGCATGCCGCCATCCCCATCGGGATGGGCAAAGACGCTTTGCAGGTGCTGCAGCTTGTGGTCGATCAGGGCCAGGCGGCAGCCTTCTCCGGCGAAACGGCTGGCCACTGCGCGGCCCAGGGCGCCGGCGGCCCCGGTGATGACGACATGACGAACGGCGGTTTCCATCTCCCGGCTCCCGTGGCAAAGGACTGACTCCACCATAGTCGGGCCGCGCCGAAAGGGAAATCCCGGATGCCGCGCGAACTGTACAGCGCGGAATTGCTTCACCCGTCTATGGCGCCCGGCGCGCGCATGGCGCAAGATGCGGCTGCGTCACCCAACCAGGATCTCCAATTGCCTCTGAACCGCTTGCGGCAAAGCGCCACCCTTCTCGCCGTCGTGGCGCTGACCGGCTCGATGGCCTCGCTCTGCATCGGGACCTCGTTTGCCAAGTCGCTGTTCTCGGCGCTCGGCGCGCAAGGCACCACCGCGCTGCGCGTGGGCTTTTCGGCGCTGATCCTGCTGGCCGTGTGGCGCCCGTGGCGGATACCGCTGTCCGCCGCCAATGCGCGGGCCATTGCGCTGTATGGTGCCGCGCTGGGCGCAACCAACCTGCTGTTCTACATGTCGCTGCGCACCATTCCGCTCGGCCTGGCGATTGCCGTCGAGTTCACCGGCCCGCTCACCGTGGCGGTGCTGTCGTCGCGGCGCGCCATCGATTTCCTGTGGATTGCGTTTGCCGTCACCGGGCTGCTGTTGCTGCTGCCGGTGGGCGAGGCTTCGACCCATCTGGATCCGGTCGGCATCGGCTTCGCGCTGGCGGCGGGCGTCGGCTGGGCGCTCTATATCATCTTCGGCCAGCGCGCCGGCAACGCACACGGCGGCCAGGCCACCTCGCTCGGCCTGACCGTGGCCGCGCTGGTGGTGCTGCCATTCGGCGTCGCCCATGCCGGCACGGCCATGTTCAGTCCGCCGCTGCTGCTGGCCGGGCTGGCCGTGGGCGTGCTGTCGAGCGCGATTCCCTATTCGCTAGAAATGGTGGCGCTCAAGCGACTGCCGCGACGCACCTTCGGCATCCTGCTCAGCATGGAGCCCGCCATGGGCGCGCTGGCTGGACTGGTGTTCCTGCACGAGCAGCTCAGCATGATCCAGTGGCTGGCGATCGGCAGCATCATCGTAGCGTCGATCGGCTGCACGGCTACGGCGCGCGGCAAGCCTGCAGGCTGAGCGCCGCGGACCGGCCGGATGCTCTGGCCGGGATTGCAGCCCTTTCATGGTTTTCCCTCTGCCTTGCGCGCTTGACTGAACCTGGCACGGGTTCCAAATTGGACCGTGGGGTACAACACCGGCTTCCATAAGAAAAGGAGACAGAGCATGCGAACCATCAAGGTGGCACTGGCAGCAATCGGACTCATGACCGGGCTTTGTTCGGTTGCCTCGGCCCAGACCTGGCCGGCCAAGCCGATCACCATGGTCTTGCCGTTCCCCGCCGGCGGTTCCGCCGATGTCGTGGGCCGCGCCATGGCCGACGAAATGGGCAAGCGGCTCGGACAACCCGTGGTGGTGGAGAACCGAGCCGGCGCCAGCGGCATCGTCGGGGCCAGCTATGTCGCCAAGGCTCCCGCCGACGGCTACACCATCATGTTCACGACCACGCTGCCCATCATGACCAACCAGTTCGTGTACGCGAAGCTGCCCTACGATCCGCGCAAGGACTTCGCGCTGATCTCGCAGGTGGCCACGGGCCAGCTGGTGCTGGCCGTGCCCGCGAGGTCGGTGCAGGCAAAGAGCGTGAAGGAATTTGTCGAGTGGGCGCAACAGAGCAAGGGCAAGGTCAACTACGGTTCATGGGGCGTGGGCTCGGCTGCGCATTTGATGGGAGCGTTCATGAGCAACAGCCGCGGCATGGAGATGAGCCATATCGCCTACAAGGGCGAGGCGCCGATGCTGCAGGACCTGATCGGCGGACAGGTTCAGATGGCGATTGGCTCGTATATGTCGATCAAGCCTTATCTGGAGTCCGGCAAGCTGCGCGCGCTCGCGGTGACGGGCGACAAGCGCATCGACGGCATCCCCGACGTGCCGACGTTCCAGCAGGCCGGGCTGACCGAGCCCGAGTTCCGCCCGGTAGGCTGGCTGGTGCTGGTCGCACCGGCTGCGACGCCGGCGCCGGTGCTGGCCCGGCTGGAAAAGGAAGCCATCGCGGCCGCCAACACCACCGCGGTCAAGGCTCGCTTGCAGGTGGCCGGGCTGGAAGCCATGGGCACGACTTCGGCCCGCTTCCGCGACGACTACCAGACCGCCATGCCGGTACTGGAGCGCGTCGTGAAAGTCTCGGGCGCGCGCGTGGAGTAGTGCGAAGCCTGGCTCAGCGGGCAGTGGCCCAGTCGGCCGGCATCGAGGTGGCAAGGTTGCCCGCGGTGGCACCGAGCACAAGCGTGGCTTCGTGGACGTAGCTGTCCTCGGGGTTGCGCCGGCAGCTGAACCCCAGGCCGCGCAGGATGGCCAGCATGCGCCGGTTCTCGCTGAGCACATCGCCGCGCATGCAACGCACGCCGGCCGCCAGCGCCAGTTGCAGCAGCCTGGCGATCAGCCGACGGCCAAGCCCCTGGCCTTGCCAGGCATCGGCCACGAGCACGGCGAATTCCGCCGTGCCGTGGCTGGTCACCACGAACTGGCCGTTGGCGATCACCGCTTCGGCCCCGCCGTCAGCGCTCGCAGCCGTTACCACAAGGGCTACGCCGTCCGCGCCAGACGAGACCAGTCCTTCCACAATTCCATCAGCCACGCGGCCGCCGGTCAGGAAGCGGAAATAGCGGCTTTCGCGCGACAGGCCCTCGACCATGCCGCGTACCGCTGCGCCGTCCTGCGCTCGCGCGGCGCGCAACGTCACCGCCTCACCGCGCCGCAGCGTCCAGTTTTCGTTGCCAAAGGGCCGTGATGTCCGCGCCGCCCGTCCCAGCCATGATTCGTACATCGTCGCAACCTGACTTCACTATTAGTAGTCAGAGTATAGGCAAGCTGCTGACTTTTGCAAATGAAGTCAGCGTGCTATGCTCGATGCATCATGAAAGCCACGGCCACTGACCTTCGCGACTGTTCGATCGCCGCCACGCTCGCGCTGATCGGCGAGAAATGGACGATCCTGGTCCTGCGCGACATCTTCCAGGGTGTCAGCCGCTTTGATGACTTCCTGCACCGGCTGGAATGCTCGCCCGCCGTGCTGTCCGCCCGCCTGAAAACGCTGACCGAGGCCGGCCTGCTGCGCCGGGTCGGCTACAAGGAGCCGGGCGAGCGCGAGCGCTTCGAGTACCGGCCGACCCGTGCCGCCGTGGAACTGCTGCCGGTACTGGTCGGGCTGATGCAATGGGGGGACCGCCACCTGGCGGCCGATGGCACGGGCCCGGTGGAAATCCGCTCGCGCCGCAACGGCCAGCGCGTCAGCGCGGCGCTGGTCGACGAAGACGGCCAAGCGGTGTCGCCCTCCGACATGAACGTCGTCCGACTCGCGCCAGCGGGCACGCCACAAGACTAAATCCCCCGGCACCGTAGCGAACCATTGCAGCGCACCATGACTGTGCCATGCCGGCCAGTGCGCCCCATCTGGGCGCGCTGGCAGCCCCCTCACGCCGCCCGTTCGCGGTGAAACATCCCGCTCACCATCACTTCGCCCCTGGCACAGCGCTTGCGTAAATGACGCGGGCGGATCAACGGCGATCCCCCACCCCACAAACGCGGCGGCTATGCCAAGTAGTCGCTGCCTGGACAATGGCGTCCCCTGAACCGGCATCACCCCGGTTTGCGGGACGCCTTTTGTTTTCTGGGCGGTGCGCACGCACCACCCCATGGAGCGAAAGAGATGACTGGCAAAGCCACCCGCATCGACCTGCTGAGCCTGGGCACGCCGCAGATGCGCGCCTTCCATTTGACCTGGATGGCGTTCTTCGTCTGCTTCTTCGCGTGGTTCGCCTGCGCGCCGCTGATGCCCGTGCTCAAGGGCGAGTTCGGCCTCACGCCGGCGCAGATCGCCAATATCAATATCGCGGCCGTGGCGGTGACCATTCTCGTGCGCCTGGTGATCGGCCCGATGTGCGACCGCTTCGGCCCGCGCAAGACCTACACCGGCCTGCTGGCGCTGGGCGCGCTGCCGGTGATCGGCGTGGCGTTCGCGCAAAGCTACGAAACGTTCCTCGCGTTCCGTCTGCTGATCGGCGCGGTCGGCGCGAGCTTCGTCATCACGCAGTACCACACCTCGGTCATGTTCGCGCCCAACGTGGTCGGCACGGCCAACGCCGCGGCGGCCGGCTGGGGCAATGCCGGCGGCGGTGCCGCTCAAGCGCTGATGCCGATGCTGCTGGGCGCCGTGCTGATGCTGGGCGTGGATCACACCATGGGCTGGCGCGTGGCGCTGCTGGTGCCGGGCGTGCTGATGCTGGTGATGGCCGTCATCTACTGGTGCTTCACGCAGGACTGCCCGGCAGGCAACTACGCCGACATGCGCGCGCGCGGCCAGGCCATCACGGGCAGCGGCAAGGGCGGCGGCTGGGAGAGCTTCCGCATGGCCAGCGCCAACTACCGCGTGTGGCTGCTGTTCATCACCTACGGCGCCTGCTTCGGCGTGGAAATCTTCATCCACAACATCGCCGCCACGTTCTACGTGGACCGCTTTGGCCTGAGCCTGAAGGCCGCAGGTCTTGCTGCCGGCAGCTTCGGCCTGCTGGCGCTGTTTGCCCGTGCGCTGGGCGGCTGGCTGTCGGACAAGGCGGCGCGCCGCCGCGGCCTGGATGCGCGCGCATCGCTGCTGTTCGTGCTGATTCTCGGCGAAGGCCTGGGCCTGCTGTGGTTTGCGCAAGCCGGCAATGTCACGCTGGCCGTGATTGCCATGCTGCTGTTCGGCCTGTTCACCCACATGGCTTGCGGTGCGACGTATGCGCTGGTGCCGTTCATCGATCGCAAGGCGCTCGGCGGCGTGGCCGGGATCATCGGCGCCGGCGGCAATGTGGGGGCGGTGGCCGCGGGCTTCCTGCTCAAGGGCCTGGGCGACCTGCAGCAGACGCTGACCGTGCTGGGCGTACTCGCCGCACTGGCTGCCCTGTGCGCCATCGCCATCCGCTTCAGCGCCGAGCACAAGGCGCAGGAACAGGCGCTGTACGACAGCGCGCTGGCCAACTGAATCCCCGCATCTCAACGAACATGGCATCCAGAGCAGCTCAGACTGACCAACGGACAAGGAACGCATCATGAAACTGATCATCGTCGGCCACGGCATGGTGGGTCACAAATTCCTCGAATGCCTGGCGGATGCCGGCGCGCAGAACCTGGAAGTGACCGTACTATGCGAAGAACCGCGTCCCGCCTACGATCGCGTGCACCTGTCCGAGTTCTTCGCCGGCAAGTCGGCCGACGATCTCTCGCTGGTGCCGGAGGGCTTCTTCGAGCAGAACAACAACATGCTGCTGCGCCTGAACGCGCGCGCAGTGTCGATCGACCGCGCCGCGCGCACCGTGATGGTGTCGACCGGCGAGACGCTGTCCTATGACAAGCTGATCCTCGCCACCGGCTCGTATCCGTTCGTGCCGCCGGTACCGGGCAAGGACCGCAAGGACTGCTTTGTCTACCGCACCATCGAAGACCTGGAAGCAATGCGCGAATGCGGCGCACGCTCGAAGACCGGCGTGGTGATCGGCGGCGGCCTGCTGGGCCTGGAATGCGCCAAGGCGCTGCGCGACATGGATCTGCAGACCCACGTGGTCGAGTTCGCGCCGCGCCTGATGGCGGTACAGGTCGACGAAGGCGGCGGCCGCATGCTGCGCCAGAAGATCGAAGGCCTGGGCGTGACCGCGCACACGGGCAAGAACACCGTCGAGATCGTCGACGGCGAAAACGGCACGCACCGCATGGTGTTTGCCGATGGCACGCATCTCGACACCGACATGATCGTGTTCTCGGCCGGCATCCGCCCGCGCGACGAACTGGCCCGTGCCTGTGGCCTGACCGTGGGCGAGCGTGGCGGCATTGCGGTGGACAACAACTGCCGCACCTCCGACCCGGACGTCTACGCCATCGGCGAATGCGCGCTGTGGCAAGGCAAGATCTATGGCCTGGTCGCGCCCGGCTATGACATGGCGCGCGTGGCCGCCCGCCACCTGCGCGGCGAGACCGTGGAGTTCGGCGGCGCCGACATGAGCACCAAGCTCAAGCTGATGGGCGTGGACGTCGCCAGCATCGGCGATCCGCACGGCACCGTGCCGGGCGCCCGCATCTACCAGTTCAGCGACGACCGCAAGGAGGTCTACAAGAAGCTGGTGGTGTCGGACTGCGGCAAGTACCTGCTGGGCGGCGTGCTGATCGGCGATGCCAGCGAGTACGGCACGCTGCTGCAGATGATGCTGAACAGGATCGAACTGCCGGAGTCGCCCGAGTTCCTGATCCTGCCCGACAGCAGCGGCAAGGCCCGCCCGGCGCTGGGCGCCGACGCGCTGCCCGACACCGCCCAGATCTGCTCGTGCAACAACGTCTCCAAGGGCGAGATCTGCGGCGCCGTATGCGACGGCGCCACCAGCATCGGCGCGCTCAAGACCTGCACCAAGGCCGGTACGGCGTGCGGTGGCTGCGTGCCGCTGGTCACGCAGATCATGAAGGCCGAGATGAAGAAGCAGGGCATGGCCGTCAACAACCATCTCTGCGAGCACTTCCCGTACTCGCGCCAGGAGCTCTACCACCTGGTGCGCGTGGGCAAGTTCAAGTCCTTCGACGCGCTGCTGGAAGCGCATGGCAACGGCATGGGCTGCGATATCTGCAAGCCGACCGTGGGCAGCATCCTGGCGTCGTGCTGGAACGAATTCGTGCTCAAGGAAGAGCACGCCAGCCTGCAGGACTCCAACGACTACTACCTGGCCAACATCCAGAAGGACGGCACGTACTCCGTGGTGCCGCGCATGCCGGGCGGCGAAGTCACGCCCGAGGGGCTGATCGCCGTGGGGCAGGTCGCCAAGAAGTACGGCCTCTACACCAAGATCACGGGCGGCCAGCGCGTGGACCTGTTTGGTGCACGTGCTGAAGAACTGCCCTATATCTGGGAAGAACTGATCGAGGCCGGCTTCGAATCCGGGCATGCCTATGGCAAGGCGCTGCGCACGGTGAAGTCGTGCGTCGGCTCCACGTGGTGCCGCTATGGCGTGGACGACTCGGTCGGCCTGGCGGTCGCACTGGAGAACCGCTACAAGGGCCTGCGCGCGCCGCACAAGATCAAGTTCGGCGTGTCGGGCTGCACCCGCGAATGCGCCGAAGCGCAGGGCAAGGACGTTGGCGTGATCGCCACCGAGAAGGGCTGGAACCTCTATGTGTGCGGCAACGGCGGCATGAAGCCGCGTCATGCCGAACTACTGGCCGGCGACCTGGACCGCGCCACGCTGATCCGCTACATCGACCGCTTCCTGATGTTCTACGTGCGCACCGCCGACCGCCTGCAACGCACCAGCGTGTGGCGCGACAACCTGGAAGGCGGCCTGGACTACCTCAAGGCCGTCGTGCTCGACGACAAGCTCGGCATCGCCGCCGACCTGGAAGCGGACATGCAGCACGTGGTCGACACCTATGAAGACGAGTGGAAGAAGGCCGTCACCGACCCGGAAACGCGCAAGCGCTTCCGCCACTTCGTCAACAGCGACCGCCGCGACGACAACCTTGTCTTCATCGAAGAGCGCGGGCAGATCCGCCCGGCCACGCCGGAGGAACGGAACTTGCAACGTTCCCGCCTGAGCCACATTCCCGTGGTGGCCGTGCCCGCAAAAGCAGCCTGAATGCAGCCGAACTCAAGGAGAACGTGATGAGCCATTCCCACTATCCCGAAACCTGGACCGCGATCTGCACCTTGCGCGATATCGTACCCAATACTGGTGTCTGCGCGCTGGTCGACGAGCAGCAGGTCGCGGTGTTCCGCATCGGCCGCGGCGAAGAGGTCTACGCCATCGGGAACTTCGATCCGAATTCGCAGGCAGCCGTGCTGTCGCGCGGCCTGGTCGGCAACCTGGGCGAGCGCCTGGTGGTGGCATCGCCGATCTACAAGCAGCACTTCGACCTGCGCACCGGCGAATGCCTGGAGGCGCCGCAGCACTCGGTCAACGCCTACCCGGCCCGCGTCTATGACGGCAAGGTCTGGGTAGCCGCCGATCTAGCCACGCGCGAAGTCGAGGAAGAACTCGCAGCCTGACAAATCCCTTTTTTTGACGGAGACCTCGCGCATGACGCCATCCGCCCCCTCGCAGCCCCGGCCACGGCTGGTCGTCGTCGGCAACGGCATGGCCGGCATGCGCACGGTCGAGGAACTGCTAAAGCTGGCGCCCGACCTGTATGACATCACGGTCTTCGGCGCCGAGCCGCACGGCAACTACAACCGTATCCTGCTGTCGCCGGTGCTGGCGGGAGAAAAGACCGTCGACGACATCATGCTCAATACGCGCGAGTGGTACGCGCAGAACGGCATCGAACTGCTCGCCGGCGATCCGGTGGTGGCCATCGACCGCCCGCGCCGCACCGTGCGCGCGCAGTCGGGACGCGAGGTGCACTATGACCGCTTGCTGCTGGCCACCGGCTCCAAGCCTTTCATCCTGCCGGTGCCGGGTCACCAGCTTGATGGCGTGATCGCGTTTCGCGATATCCAGGATGTCGAGACCATGCTGCATGCCGCGCGCAACCATCGCCATGCGGTGGTGATCGGCGGCGGCCTGCTGGGGCTGGAAGCGGCCAACGGGCTGCTGCGCCAGGGCATGGACGTGACCGTGGTGCACCTGTGCGACAGCCTGATGGAGCGCCAGCTGGACAAACCCGCGGCCACCCTGCTCAAGGGCGCGCTGGAACGCAAGGGCCTGCGCTTCATGCTGGGCGCGCAGACCGGCGAGATCCTCGGCGACACGCGCGTGACCGGCGTGCGCTTCAAGGACGGCAGCGAGATCCCGGCCGACCTGGTGGTGATGACGGCCGGCGTGCGCCCGAACATCGAGCTTGCGGCCGGTGCCGGGCTGCACTGCGAACGTGCCATCGTCGTCGATGACACGTTGCAGACCTATGACCCGCGCATCTACGCCGTGGGCGAATGCGTGCAGCATCGCCAGGCCACCTTCGGCCTGGTTGCGCCGATCTGGGACCAGGCGCGCGTGTGTGCCGCGCATCTGGCTGGCTCAGGGCATCGCCGCTATATCCAGCAGTCCACGGCGACCAAGCTCAAGGTGACCGGCGTGGACCTGTATTCGGCCGGCGACTTCATCGGCGGCGAAGGCAGCGAAGACCTGGTTCTGCGCGACGCGCGGCGCGGCGTCTACAAGCGGCTGGTGCTGCAGGACGGCCGCCTGATCGGCGCGGTGCTGTACGGCGACGTGCAGGACGGGCCCTGGTACTTCGACCTGATCCAGCAGCGCGCGCCGGTCGCAGCGCTGCGCCAGCGCCTGCTGTTCGGCAAGGCCCAGTGCGAGGCGCTTGCCGCCTGAAGCCCGGCGAACCCGCTGACAACGACATCGCCCCCACGGAGAAAGCGTGAATCTGTCCGACATCCCGGTGGTATCGGCCACCCCGACCACCACCACCGCCACCACTTGCCCCTACTGCGGCGTCGGCTGCGGCGTGCGCGCCACGGTGCGCGCCGACGGACAGGTCGAGATTGCCGGCGATGTGGACCATCCATCCAATCGTGGCCGGCTGTGCGTCAAGGGCTCGGCCCTGGGCGAGACCGTGGATCTGCAAGGGCGCCTGTTGCATCCGAAGGTGCGCAGCGCGGACGGCGCGCTCGAACAGGTATCGTGGGACGTCGCGCTCGACACCGTAGCGCAAGGGTTCTCGCGCATTGTCCGCGAGCACGGCCCCGATGCCGTCGCGCTCTATGTATCCGGCCAGTTGCTGACCGAGGACTACTACATCGCGAACAAGCTCATGAAGGGCTTCATCGGTACCGCCAATATCGACACCAATTCGCGCCTGTGCATGTCGTCGGCGGTGGCCGGCCACAAGCGCGCCTTCGGTGAAGACCTGGTGCCCGGCAACTACGAAGACCTGGAACTCGCGGATCTCGTCGTGCTGGTGGGGTCCAACACGGCCTGGTGCCATCCGATCGTGTTCCAGCGCCTGGTGAAGGCCAAGGAAGAGCGGCCGCAGATGAAGATCGTCGCCATCGACCCGCGCCGCACGGCCACCTGTGAGTTGGCCGACCTGCACCTGGCGGTGCGTCCGGGCACGGACGTCTGGCTCTTCAATGGCTTGCTGAGCTACCTGGAGCGCGAAGGCCACGCCAACACCGCCTTCATCGGCGCCAGCACGTCGGGGCTCGATGCTGCGCTGCAGGCAACCGTCGATTGCAGCGACCCGAAGGCCGTCGCGCGCGCCTGCAAGCTCGACGTCGACGACCTGCTGGCCTTCTATCGCCTATTCGGCGAGACCGAGAAGGTCGTGACGGCCTTCTCGCAAGGCGTCAACCAGTCGTCCGCCGGCACCGACAAGGTCAACAGCATCATCAACTGCCACCTGCTGACCGGCCGCATCGGCCGCGCCGGCATGGGCCCGTTCTCGCTGACGGGGCAGCCGAACGCGATGGGCGGCCGCGAAGTCGGCGGCCTGGCCAATATGCTGGCCGCGCATATGGAGCTGGCCAACCCGCTGCACCGGGACATCGTGCAGGACCTGTGGCAAGCGCCGGTCATGGCCGACCGCGTGGGCCTCAAGGCCGTCGAACTGTTCAATGCGATCGAGCAGGGCCAGGTCAAGGCCGTATGGGTGATCGCCACCAATCCCGTGGTCAGCCTGCCCGATGCCGATCAGGTCCGCCGCGCGCTGGCCAAATGCGAACTGGTGGTCAGTTCCGACATCATCGAGCGCACCGATACCAATGACGCCGCGCACGTGCTGCTGCCGGCGCTGGGCTGGGGCGAGAAGGATGGCACCGTCACCAACTCGGAGCGCCGCATCTCGCGCCAGCGTGCCTTTCTGGCAGCGCCCGGAGAAGCTCGCGCGGACTGGCGCATCCTGTGCGACGTGGCCGGTCGCATGGGCTATGCAGGCTTCGACTATGCAGGCCAGCATGAGATTTTCGACGAGCATGCCCGCCTGAGCGCCTGGCGCAATGACGAGGCTCCGCGGGCATTCGATATCGGCGGCATGGCCGGCATGGACAAGGACAGCTATGACAATTTCGAACCCGTGCAGTGGCCGGTGGTCGCAGGTTCGTCGGCCGGGACGCACCGGCTGTTCGAAAACGGCCGCTATGCCCATGCCGACGGACTGGCGCGCTTCGTCGCCACGCCGACGCGTGCGCCGGCACACGCGCCGGACGACGACTATCCGCTGATCCTCAACACCGGCCGCGTACGCGACCAATGGCACACCATGACGCGCACCGGCAAGTCGGCCCGCCTTGCGGACCACCTGCCAGAGCCCTTCGTCGACATGCATCCGCAGGACGCGCTGTTATGCGGCGTGGGCGAAGGCAAGCTCGCGCGCGTTTCCACGCGTTGGGGCGCGATGGTGGCGCGCGTGCGGCATGGCGGCGGCATTCCGCGCGGCAGCGTGTTCGTGCCGATCCACTGGAACGGACAGTTCAGCTCCGACGCGCGCGTCGGCGCGCTCGTCAACCCGGTGGTCGACCCGGTGTCCGGCGAACCCGAGTTCAAGCACACGCCGGTGTGCGTGGAGCCGTTCGGCGTCAACTGGCACGGCTTCGTGCTGAGCCGCAAGGAATTGCCCGCGGATACCCTCACGTACTGGACGCGCGTGCAGGGACAACGCTTCCAGCGCTACGAATTCGCCGGGCGCGAAGCCATTGCCGATCGCGCCGCCTGGGCACGCAGCCTGCTCGGCGTGACCGACGCGGACGCGGACTGGCTCGAGTACGAGGACCGCAGCGCCGGCACCTATCACGCCGGCCATGTCGTCAACGACCGGCTGGAGGCGTGCGTCTACATTGCCACGCGCCCCGACCTGCCCTCGCGCTCCTGGCTGGCGGAGCTGTTCGGCCGCGAGCAGCTGGAAGACGCCGACCGCATCGGCCTGCTGATGGGGCAGCCGATGCAAAAAGGCGCCGACGCGGGCCCGACGGTGTGCTCGTGCTTCGGCGTGGGCCGCAATACAATCTGCAACGCGGTCCGCGAGCATGGCCTGACCACCCCGGCCGAGATCACGGCATGCGTCAAGGCCGGCGGCAACTGCGGCTCTTGCGTGCCGGAGTTGAAGAAGCTGCTGGTGGAGGTTCGGGTGGCGGAGGCGGCATGATTTCCCGGGAGAGCGGCCTCGCCGCTCTCTGGCCGCCTCTGTTGCGATTCCCCAACGCAATGTGAACAACCGTGATATCCGACGTCCGGCGTGCGCGTTGCACCGGCACCCCGCCATAGAGTTCAACGTCGGATAATCAGGATTGCGTCGCCATCACCGCCTCGGACCTCGTTTCCCGAAGTCCGAGGCAGTCAATGCCCCTTCCCGACCGCTTCGAATCAGGCGCTGATCCACGCGATCATGGCCCGCTGTCCTTCGAAGAATCCGACGATTTGACCGCACATCTGCCGAATCTCTGCGTGCGATTTGGCTTAGAGTGCTGCCTGGCTCCGTCGCTTCTGTTGAAGCCTGGGGCATCTGGCATTGACTGATCGAAGGAAATCACATGAAGAAACTGACTGCAGTATCCCTGGCGACCGCAGCCGGCCTGCTGGCCATGCTCGGCGGCTGCGCCACGGAATCCTCCACGGCGCTGCCCGTGCAGAAGGTCGAAAGCGCCAGCCGGCCGTACAACGGCGTGCGCACGCCGATTGCCGTGGGCAAGTTCGACAATCGCTCGAACTACATGCGCGGCGTCTTCTCGGACGGCATTGACCGCCTGAGCGGCCAGGCCAAGACCAGCCTGGTCACCCACCTCCAGCAAACCAACCGCTTCAACGTGCTGGAGCGTGAGAACCTCGACGAGATCAAGCGCGAGGCGTCGATCAAGAACCAGGCGCAACGCCTGAAGGGCGCCGACTACGTGGTGACCGGCGACATCACGGAGTTCGGCCGCAAGGAAGTCGGCGATGTGCAGCTGTTCGGCATTCTCGGCCGGGGCCGGGAGCAAGTGGCTTATGCCAAGGTCAACCTGAACGTCATCAACATCAGCACCTCCGAGGTCGTGTACTCGACGCAGGGCGCCGGCGAATACAAGCTGTCGAATCGCGAAGTGATCGGCTTCGGCGGCACGGCCAGCTATGACTCGACGCTCAACGGCAAGGTGATGGACCTCGCCATGCGCGAGGCGATCAACAACATGGTGGCCGCCATCGACAGCGGCGCCTGGAAGCCGGCCCAGTAACCGGCTGTCAGCAAGACTACGAGAACAATGATGATCAACACGGTCACGCTGCGTAGCGCAGCGTTCTTGTCGGCGGCGGGCAGCCTCCTGCTGGCCGGCTGCGCGGGCCCACAGCCCATGTATCAATGGGAAGGCTATCAGGTCCAGGTCTACGAATACTTCAAGGGCGAATCGAAGGAGGCGCAGGTCGCCGCGCTCGAAGAGGGCCTGCAGAAGATCAAGGCAAAGGGCGGCGCGGTGCCGCCGGGGTACCATGCCCAGCTTGGCATGCTCTACCTGAACATCGGCAAGGGCGACCAGATGGTCAAGGAATTCCAGACCGAGAAAACGCTCTTCCCCGAAGCCACGCCGTATATGGACTTCCTGCTCAGGAACGTCAAGACCGATACCCGGACCGACACCAAGGTCAGCACCGCCGTGGACGCCGGGTCCGGCACCACCGCAGGGAGCAGCAAATGATGCGCCGACTTCTGAGCTATGTCGCGAGCCTGGGCGTCGTCATGCTGTTCGCTGGTTGCGCCGTGCCGAACAAGCAGGTGGACTATGCCGCGTTCAAGGCGAGCCGGCCGCGCTCCATCCTGGTATTGCCGCCGCTGAACGAGTCGCCCGATATCAAGGCGACCTACGGCATGCTTGCGCAGGCCACCGCGCCGCTGGCGGAATCCGGCTACTACGTGCTGCCGGTGGCGCTGGTTGACGAGACCTTCCGCCAGAACGGCCTGACGGTTCCCGGCGATATCCATGCCACGCCGGTCGCCAAGCTGCGCCAGATCTTTGGCGCAGACGCCGCGTTGTACGTGACCGTGGCCGAGTACGGTTCGAAGTACCAGGTCTTCAGCAGCGTCACCCGCGTGGCCGCCAGTGCAAAGCTGGTGGACCTGAAGACGGGCGATGTGCTGTGGAGCGGCACGGCCTCGGCCGCAACCGACAGCTCCAGCAGTGGGGGCGGACTGATTGGCATGCTGGTCAGTGCGGCAATCACGCAAGCGGTCAACCACTCGCTTGATGCGAGCTACAAGGTCGCGGCGACTACGAGCTACCGCCTGCTGTCGGCCGGTCAGCCCGGCGGCATCCTGTATGGGCCGCGCTCGCCGAAGTACCAGTCGGACTGAGATCCGGTACGTTGGCCACAGGACGTCCGCGTCCTGCGGCCTGGATTCGGATGAAGCAGCCCTACCCCTCCGCCCTCTCCGTTCGATGCGCCACCGCCCTGGCCTCATGCGGTGACAACTGCATGAAAATCCACGCCGACGCACACGTAATCAACCCCATGCAGATAAACGTGGCATGAAACGCCGGCAATACTCCCGACGGCCCATTGCCAAATCCCGTTTCGAACGTCGTCAGCAGCGCCCCCGCCGACGTGACGGCCAGGCTCATCGACAGCATCTGCACCATCGACAGCATGCTGTTGCCGCTGCTGGCATTGGTCCCGCTCAGGTCCTTGAGCGTGACGGTGTTCATCGCGGTGAACTGGATCGAATTGACCATGCCGAACAGCGCCAGTAGCGGGATGACCATCCACAGCGGACGCTGCGGCGTGATCAGCGCGAACGCGGCCATGACGACGCCGACGGCAAACGTGTTGGTGACCAGCACGCGGCGATAGCCGTGCCGCTCGATCAGACGCGTGGCCAGCCGCTTGGATGCCATGCCGGCCGCAGTGATAGGCAGCATCATCAGGCCCGCGTTGAACGGCGAGTAACCCAGGCTTATCTGCAAGGTCAGCGGGATCAGGAACGGCATCGAGCCGTTGCCGATGCGCGCAAACAGATTGCCCAGCAACCCCACGCTGAAGCTGTGGATGCGGAACAGCCGCAGCGTGAAGAGCGGCTGCGGGCGGCGGCCGGCGTGCAGCACATAGGCCGTCAGCGCGGCCATGCTGGCGATCAGCAGCATCAGCACGGTCGCATGCTGGAAGCCCAGCTCCGCCAGCCCGTCCAGCGAGAACGACAGCGCCAGCATGGCAACGGCCAGCAGCAGGTAGCCCGCGACATCAAAGCGGCCAATGCCGGCCTGTCGAACATTCGGCATGTAGCGCACCGTCGCCAGCGCACCGAGAATGCCGACCGGCACGTTGATCAGGAAGATCCAGTGCCACGACAACGCCTGCGTCAGCCAGCCGCCCAGCGTCGGGCCGATCAGCGGGCCGATCATGCCCGGGATCGCGACGAAGCTGAGCGCCTGCAGGTACTGGTCGCGCGGAAAGGTCCGCAGCACCGAGAGCCGGCCCACCGGCAGCAGCATGGCGCCGCCCAAGCCCTGCACCACGCGCGCCGCGACCAGGAACTGCAGCGTGCCCGCATAAGCGCACAGCAGCGAGCCAAGCACGAACAGCCCGATCGCGGCCTGGAAGATGGTGCGCGTGCCGAAGCGGTCCGCCAGCCAGCCCGACGCCGGGATGATCACGGCCATGGTGAGCGAGTACGCAATCACGACCGACTGCATGCGCAGCGGACTTTCGCCAAGGCTGCGCGCCATGGACGGCAGTGCGGTGTTGACGATGGTGGAATCCAGCGTCTGCATGAAGAAGCCGACCGCCACCACCCACAGCATGATGCGGCGGGTGCGGTCGTCAGGCATGGTCGTAGTCATGGCTGTGTACTCCGGTGCTGGCCGCGGAGCCGGCCAAAGCCGCAACATCAGGCCGGCCAGGGGGCGGCGTGGCAAACCTGCCTTGTTTTACATCGCCGCGCGCAGTCCGACGAAGTAGCGCCGGCCCGGCGCCGGCTCGAAATACCGGCCATTGGCTTCGTTGACGATGACCGAGCCGATGTACCTGCGGTCGGTGATGTTGTCGATGCGGCCGAACGCAAACAGCCGCGTCTTGCCGAGGCGGAATTCGTAGCCGGCGCGCAGGTTGAAGGTGGCATAGCCGGGCGCGGCCTGGGTGTTGAGGTCATCCGCATAGATCAGGCTGTCGACGTGCATTTCCGCACCGAGCACGAGCGGCGGCAACGGCCGCCAGGCAACATCCAGGTTCAGGCTGTGGCGCGCCGTGCCGGGCAGGCGATTGCCGGCTTTGACGGTCTGCCCCTGCGCGTTGAGAAACGATTCGCCGAAATAGGCGGACAGGTAGGTGTAGGCCAGGCCGGCCTCGAACTGGCTGCCGGCCTGGCCGTCAGCCGATGCGCCGACCTGCGCGCCGAAGCCGCCTCGCCAGGCCAGCTCCATGCCGCGGCGGTGTACGCCATTGACGTTCTGGTAGACGGTGCGTCCGGCGTTGTTCGACAAGGGCACCACTTCGTCATGGCTGTCGGCATCGAATAGCGCCGCCTCCAGCCGCTGGCGCTGCTGCTGCCATTTGACGCCGATCTCGCCCTGGCGACTGGTGGACGCCTGCAGGCCCAGGTTGCTGCCGACGCCGCCCGGGCCGTAGGCGACCTCGGTCAGCGTCGGCGATTCAAACCCGCGACCGAGGTTGGCGTAGACGTTGAGCGTGTCCGCCGCATGCCAGACCATGCCGACCACCGGGCTGACGTTGTTGTACGTGGTCGTGCCGCTGTCGTCGGGGCTCGCAGTGGTGATGTAGTGATCGTCGATGCCGAGCTTCACCCGGCTGGCCCGCACGCCGCCCACGAGTTCCCAGGACGGATGGAAGCTCCAGTCGAACTGCGCGAAAGCGCCAAGATCGGTGGCTGTGTCGGTCTCGTCGCGGCGCAGCGCGCCCTGGGCGCCGTTGTTATTGACGAAGCCGGTGCGGCCGTCGCGCATGCCATTGGCTTCCACACCCGCGGTCCATTGCAAGGGCAGGCCGCCGGCGGTGGTACGGCGCGTCCATGACAGCGCGCCGCCGCCGTAGGTCCGGTCAAGGTCGACGATGCCCCCGGACGACGTCGCGGCAATGCCGCTCATGCCGAGCCGCTGGTTGAGCTGGCGCGTGCCGACATAGAGACGGCCCTGCAGGCTGTCGGCCTCGGTCAGCTTGTGGTCCACCACCACGCCGGCCTGCGTCTGTTCGACGGTCTTGCCGGTATCGAACTGCGTGGCGGCCGCAACGGCCTGGCGCGGGTTGGCGTCGGCCTGGGCACGCGTCAGGCCCAGCGGGTCTTGCGCCAGCGGCTGGTTGAAGTAGTTGAACTGGCCGGTCACGCGCGTGGCATCGGTCGGCTGGGCCACGACCTTGGCATTGAGCTGGTAGCGTCGCGCGGCACTGTGGTCGCGGTAGCCATCGGTCTGGAAGGTCCAGGCGTCCAGCGTGCCGCCCAGCTTGTCGTTGCCGCCGCCAAGCGACACGCCGGCCTGCCACTGGCCGTCGGAGCCGAATCCGGTCGATGCACGGCCGGTGAAACCGTGCTTGGGCGGATCCGGCGTGAATACCTGCACCACGCCGCCCGAGGCATTGCCGTACATCTGCGCGAACGGGCCGCGCAAGACCTCCACGCGGCTGGCATTGGCAAGGTCGGCGGTGGAGGCCTGGCCCTGCCCGTCGGGCATGGTGGCGGGAATGCCGTCGACGTATAGCCGCACGCCGCGCACACCAAAGGTCGAGCGCGTGCCAAAGCCTCGCACGGAGAGTTGCAGGTCCTGCGAATAGTTCTGGCGATCGCGTACTGCGACACCCGGCACGCCGGTCAGCACCTCGGACAAGTTCACCAGCGGCGAGGTCGCGCGCAGCGGATCCACCGGCACGTTGTCCACTGCGGCAGGCGCATCGAACCGGCGCTGTTCGCTGCGCGATGCGCTGACCACCACGTCCGGCAGCGACGCCTCCGGCTCGCTGGCCATCGCCTTGCCGGTCGCCGCCATGCCGGCCAGTACGCAATACACAGACACCGCTGTATGCCGCGCCACGAGTTGCCGGAATGCCAGGATCTGCTTGCCGCCTGTTGTCATCGTTGGAGAGCGGTTGCGGGACTGGCGCGGTCGTGGAATTCATCCGGCGCCGGATTTAGGTGGATGCGGGATAACTTTAGATGGTCTGCGCCGGATTTGCCATGCGGGGAGTGAGCGGAACATCCCATCCCGGCCCGGGGCCGTTTCATCAAAAAAATTCAATTACTTATTTGCATCAGGTCCACCGTGGATTTCCCCCACCCGCCTAGACTTCCCTCAACGGCAGCAAACAAAGCCAGACGCCGCAGCGAATCAAATTCAATCCATTTGTTTATTCAGTGAGGCAAGACACCATGAACACCCACCAAACCCGCGTCGCCATCGTCTACCACAGCGGCTACGGCCACACTGCCAGGCAGGCCCAGGCCGTCGCGCGCGGCGCCGCCAGCGTGGATGGCGTGGAAAGCCTGTTGATCAGCGTCGATGAAATCGACCAGCACTGGGACACGCTGGAAGAGGTCGACGGCATCATCTTCGGCGCGCCGACGTACATGGGCAGCGCCTCCGCCCAGTTCAAGGGCTTTATGGACGCGACCTCGCGCAACGTCTTCGCCAAGGGCGGCAAGTGGGCGAACAAGGTGGCAGCCGGCTTTACCAACTCGGCATCGCGCTCGGGCGACAAGCTCGCCACGCTGCAGCAGATCTCCATCTTTGCAGCCCAGCACGGCATGCACTGGGTGAACCTGGGTCTGCCTCCGGGCCACAACAACTCCAAGTCGACCGAGGATTCACTGAACCGCCACGGCTTCTTCCTGGGCGCCGCGGCACAGTCCAACGCCGATGAAAGCGCCGACGTGGTGCCGCCGCTGGCAGACCTGCGCACCGCCGAACACCTGGGCGCGCGCGTCGCCGAAGTCGCACGGCAACTTGCCGCGGGCCGCCGCGCCCTGGCCACGTTGAAGCAGGCGGCTTGACGATGTACAAAGCGCCGTGACGAACGGTGCGGAAAAAGCGGCCGGATGGCATCCGGCCCAAGGCATCTGCGCGCAGCGCAAGTGCCGATATGATCGAGGCCCGTCCGGCCATGCCGGACGGGCGGCACGTCTTAGAAGCGGTGACGCAGGCCGACGGTGGCGCCGGTCTGGTTCTCGCCCGGCACCACGGTGCCGGTGCCGTTCAGGCCCAGCGACGAGCCCGACTTGTTATTCGCGAAGCCGACGTTCAGGTAGACATCGGTGCGCTTGGACAGCGAGTAGTCGGCCGACATCACGGGCATCCACGGGTCCGCGTCGCTGTTGTGCGTGTCGGTGTAGTACGCCGCGCCGGTCAGCTGAAACGCCGGCGTGAAGCGGTAATTATGACGCAATGGCCACGACGCATGGCTTTAAAGTGTCTCAAACATCCCTTTCTTTCAGACACCTCGATACAATCCGGGACGTTTTGGTAGGATTCAGTCTTTTCGAAGACCGGTATTCCCGAGTGCCCTGCTCTGTCCTGTGCCCCCGCCTTGTGATGATCGTGGTTGCTTCATGAGGCTGGACAAGATCAAGTCCCTGCTCGTCCCGCCGCTAACCCAGGCCTGGGCGAACTGGCAACCGGTGCAGCGCCTCAAGTCCTTGCCCGCCATGCGGCGCCCGACGCGCAGACAGGCCCTGCTTGCCGTGGCGGCCGTGCCGGCGGCGTTCCTGCTCTATGTGCTGGTTCTGATTCCGTTCACGCCGGGCATCAGCGACATCCGCAAGGCCCGCTTCGAGCGCCCGGCGCAGGTGCTGTCCGCCGACGGCAAGGAACTGGCCGTGTTCAAGTGGGCCAACCGCGACTGGGTGAAGCTGTCGGAGATCTCGCCGACGGTGATCGATGCCTTGATCGCAACGGAAGACCACCGCTTCTACCAGCATCATGGCCTGGACTGGCGGCGCACGGCCTCGGCCGCGCTGCACACCTTCTCCGGCGACCGCCAGGGCGGTTCCACCATCACCCAGCAGCTCGCGCGCAACCTGTACCCCGACGAGATCGGCCGCGCGCCGACCATGACGCGCAAGCTCAAGGAGGCGATCACCGCGTTCAAGATCGAGGCCCTGTACACCAAGGAACAGATCCTCGAGACCTACCTGAACACGGTACCGTTCCTGTACAACGCGTACGGCATCGAAATGGCCGCGCGCACCTACTTCGACAAGTCGGCCCGCTCGCTCGACGTGCTGCAAAGCGCCACGCTGATCGGCATGCTCAAGGGCAACAGCTACTACAACCCGGTGCTGAACCCCGAACGCGCGCTCGACCGGCGCAACACGGTCCTGGCGCAGATGGTCAAGCGCGGCCGGCTCGACGCCGCGCGCTTCGAGCAGCTGAAGAAGCGGCCGTTGCGCATCGACTTCGAGCGCCAGACCGAACCGCCGGGCCCGGCGCCGCACTTTGCCCTGCAATTGCGCAAGTGGCTGATCGGCTGGGCCGACCGCAACGGCTATGACATCTATGCAGATGGCCTGGTCGTGCACACCACCATCGACGCGCGCCTGCAGGCGATGGCCACGCAAGCCGTCACGGCGCAGGGCAACCGGCTGCAGTCGATCGCGAATGCCGCGTGGGCGCCGCGTGCCGGCTGGGCGGCCAGCAAGGACCTGGTGCAGGCCTTTGTCCGGGAAACGCCCGAATACCGCAGCGCCGTGGCCGCCGGCACGCCGGCCGACGAGGCGCTCAAGCACCTGCTGGCCAACACTTCGTTCATGCAGGCGCTGCGCCAGCAAAAGACGCGCATCCAGGCGGGCTTTATCGCCATCGATCCGCGCACCGGACAGATCCGCGCCTGGGTCGGCAGCCGCGACTACACCCAGGACGCGTTCGACCACGTGCAGAGCGCGCGCCGCCAGCCGGGCTCCACGTTCAAGCCCTTTGTCTATGGCGCCGCATTCGAGCAGGGCAAGACGCCCGACGACACGCTGGTGGACCAGCCCGTCGAAATCCAGCTCGCCGGCGGCGAAGTCTGGCGCCCGACCGACGAAGGCCGCCCGAGCGGCCGCGCCATGACGCTGCGCGACGGCCTGGTCTATTCGCGCAACACCATCACGGCCCAGCTCATGCAGGAAGTTGGGCCAGCGCGCGTCGCGCGGCTCGCGCGCGCCATGGGCGTGCGCGACAGCAAGCTCGACCTGGTCCCGTCGCTGGCGCTGGGCACGAGCCCGGTGACCCTGCGGGAAATGGTGGCGTCCTATGCCACCATCGCCAACGCGGGCGACTATATCGCGCCGACGATGGTGACCCGCATCGAAGACCGCGACGGCAAGGTCCTGCAGGAATTCCAGCCCGCGCGCGCCGAGCGCGCCCTGCCAGCCGACACCACGCAGACCCTGCTCGACGTGATGCGCGACGTGATCGACCGCGGCACCGGCGCCAGCATCCGCTCGCGCTTCGGCATCCGCGCCGACGTGGCCGGCAAGACCGGCACCACGCAGGACAACGCCGACGGCTGGTTCATCCTGATGCACCCCGAGCTGGTCGCGGGCGCGTGGGTCGGCTTCAACGACAGCCGCGTCACGCTGCGCAGCGACTACTGGGGACAGGGCGCCCACAGCGCGCTGCCGATCGTCGGGGACTTCTACCAGCACTCGCTGCGGGCCCGCATCATCGATGGCCGCGCGCGCTTTGCCGAGCCCGAGGAATCCAGCGTCTTCAGCGCGCTGGCCACGCAGGTACGCGGTTGGTTCACGCGGCTGTTCGGCGGCAAGGGCCCGGCGGAAGCACCAGGCAGCCGGCCTGCACCACGCCGCCCGGCGTTGCCGTCGCCGGAAGCGGATGTCACGCCGCAACCGCCGGCGCAAGCCGCCACCACCGCCGACGCTTCCGACGCGACCGCCGGCATGGCGCTCGACCGAGGCGAAGTCGTCATCACGCCGGAGCCGGCCCCCGCGGAACCGGCCGACGCCACAGCCGGCACTGCGCCGCCACCTCCGGCTTTGCCGACGCAGCCCCCCACTGCCCCGGCATCCCCCGCACCGGGCGCAACCAGCACGCCTGGCTGACCTGCGCTTCTCCCGCTGGCATGCCCCGCAGCGCACCTGCGGCATGCCGCCCACCGCAACGCGCGGACAACTGCTGGCGACCGGACCGATCCGTGCCTACATTGATTCCATCGGTGTCAGCGGGAGGGCGCGGCCATGTCCAGACAACTTGCCGTCATGATGGTGCTGCTAACGGCCAGCGGGCTGGCCCAGGCCGTCACCAAATGCCAGAACGGGAACGAAACGCTCTACACGTCGGCGTCCTGCCCGGCGGGCTACCGCAACGTCACGGGCACCATGCGCTCCCACGTGATGACGGTCCCCGGCGCCGCGAAGAACCAGAAGGCCGACCGCGCGATGTCGGCCCTGCGCATGCAGTCGGCCGCCCAGGACCGGGCCGACGAGGAAATGGACCTGCGTGCCCAGAACGCATTCTGGAACCAGTGCCTGGCCATCGACTACCGCGTGCGCGCGACCGAGCGCGCCATGCAGACCACCGAATACTGGAGCTACGCCGACCGCTACCGCGAACACGCGGACGCCTTGCGTGCGCTGCAGTTCGGCATGGGCTGCCTGGGCTGAGTGCCTCGGGCGGCCGCGCGATGGCCGCGTGACCGATCCGGCATGCGCACGTCGCCGCGCGCATGGCATGTGCGAAAACAGACGGTCATAACGGACGAACCCCTGCGTCATAGCACCTGTGACCCGATCGTGGTCACCAGGCACCCCCGCCGTTGCGGGGATGCGAGCGATCCACATGACGAGGGGGGCCCGAACATGAAGATCCGCCTAGCCTGCCTGGCCGCACTGTCGGTGCTGCCTGCCGCCGCGCTTGCACAAGCCAGTACCACACCGTATGGCATTCTCGATACCAGCGTGGAGCACGTATCCAGCGTGCCCGCCACTGGCACGGGCGGCCGCTATGTCATGCGTGAATACTCGGCGAATCTTTCTGCGACACGCTGGGGCCTGCACGACGGCAAGGAGCCCGGCACTGGCCTGAAGGCCTTCGTCGCGATGGAAAGCGGCGCCTATGCCGATGTCGGCAACACCAGCCAGGCCAACCGCGCCAGCCTCGGCGCAGCCTATGCGCTGGGGCCGGCCAGGGCGGTGGCCGGCTACCGCTGGTCGTATGACAGCTTCAGCACGATCGCGCTGCGCAGCAACCTGTACTGGCTTGGCCTGCAGTACCAGCTCACGCCCGGGATCCAACTGGGCGGCGCGGCCTACTACAACGATGCCCACGGCAATTCCGGCGATCCGTACAGCTTCATGCTGACCGGGTCCTATGCCTACTCCAAGCGCACGGACGTCTATACCGTGCTGGGATTTGCCAGGAGCCGCAACGCCCCGGCCATGGGACTGACGGGCTTCGGGCCGTCACTGAATCCGTATGCGACCGCGCTGTCCGGGCCGACCGAGCAGGTCGGCGCGCGGGAAAGCCAGTTCGGCGCGGTGATCGGGTTGCGGCATCGGTTCTGACAATGCTTTCGCAGGGGCCGTCTCGCGTGCCGCGATATCAGTGCATCACGACCAGCATGCCGTAAAACAGGACCGCCAGGAACAGCGTCTCCAGCACCATCAGCGCCACCGGCTTCCAGCCCACGGACAGGATGTCCTTGAGGTGCGTCTTCATGCCGATGGAGACCATGGCCATGACCAGGCACCACTGCGAGGCGAACTGTCCCGCCTTGACCAGGTACGCGGGCAGCCAGCCAGTGCTGTTGATCGCCACCAGCGCCGCGAACGCCACGGCAAACCACGGCAGCAGCGGCGGACGCGTACCCGTGCCGGCTTCGCCCTGTGCGCGCTGATGACGTTGCGACAGCCATGCGGCCAATGCGATCACGGGCAGCAGCATGGCCACGCGCATCAGCTTGATCAGCGTGGCCGCATCGCCGGCTTCGTGCGAGATGCTGTAGCCGGCTCCCACGACCTGCGCCACGTCATGGATGGTGCCACCGATAAAGGCTCCGGCCTGCGGCGCAGGCAGCGCCAGCACTTGCGCAATCATCGGGTACAGCACCATCGCCAGCGTGGACAGCGTGCTGACCGAGATCACCGTGAACAGCGTGGCGCGCTCCTTCAGCGGATGCTGCGGCATGGCCGCGGCCAGCGCAAGCGCCGCCGAAGCGCCGCAGATGGCGACGGCGCCGCCGGTCAGCAGGCCGAAGAAGGTCTGGAACCCCATCAGCCGCGCCAGCACGATGCCGCACAGGATGGTCAGGCCCACCGCCAGCACGACCATGGCAACGGAGTGCCACCCAAGCGCGGCAACCTGCGACGCCGTGATGCGCAGCCCAAGCAGGGCCACGCCCAGGCGAAGCACCTGCTTGGCGCTGAAGTCGATGCCCGACGCGCTGGACGGCTCCTTGGACAGGAAGTTCAGCGCCATGCCCAGCAGCAACGCGAACAGCATCACCGGTGCGTGGTAATGGTCGGCCAGCGACATGGCGGCGACGGTCACCACCGCGCTGATGATCATGCCGGGCAGATAGCCGCGGAACGTGGTCATCGAGCTTGGGCTCAAGAATCTTGCGGACATGGCTGTCTCTCCGGTAAATCGGTGGGGGCAGCCCGTCCTCGGAAAAGGCTTCTGGCTGAGTTGTCGGACGTGGGGAACGCCGGCTTGCTTGCTATAGGCTCAATGTAGGCGGTAGCCCGCGCGCATGCTTTGCATTGCCTGCGGCAAGCTTGACATTTCGTGCCAGGGGTCTTGCGCTATCGAGTGCGCGTCACATCGATGACATGCCCGCGCGAACGGCTCACACCGGTCCGGGCAGTGTTTTCAGTCCGAGCCAGAGCACACCGATGACGACATTGACCGGCACGATCAGCACACCGGGCACATAGAAGATCGCCGACAGGCCAGGCGCGCGCAGCATCAACTCGACCGCGCCGCCGAGGGCGAAGAAGATCAGCCCGCACCAGAGCCAGCGCCGCATGTACGTCAGCAGCCAGTGCGCGTGCATCTTGTTGAAGCGCCACGCGGCCGAGCGTTCCAGCAGATTCCCTCTGCTGGCATCCTTGTACAGCCAGTCAAAGAAGAAATAGCGGTACAGCAGGGTGCGAAAAAGAAGTTCTCGCATAATTACCCAGTCTAGCAACTGCGTGTCACGCCGGCGCGGGACGAGCCGGCGTGGGGCTTTCCCGCCATCATTGACCGATTCGGGCCACGCTTGCGCCGCTTTCCAGGGCCTGGGTCCGCCTGACCGTCGGCCGTGACCGAAGCTAGCCCATGATATTCACGCCGCCATCCACATACAGCGTCTCGCCAGACAGCCGGCGGGCATAGGGCGTGGCAAGAAATGCGCAGGTGAACCCGACATCCATGATGTCGACCAGTTCGCCCAATGGCGCGCGCTGGGCAGCATCCGAGAGCATCAGGTCAAAGTCCTTCAGGCCCGAGGCGGCCCGCGTCTTGAGCGGTCCTGGCGATATCGCATGCACCCGTATGCCCTGCGGCCCCAGCTCGTAGGCCAGGTAGCGTGAGGCCGCCTCGAGCGCGGCCTTCACGGGCCCCATGACGTTGTAGTTGGGCACGACCTTGTTGGCACCGTAGTAGCTCATGGTGAACATCGTGCCGCCGTCGCGCATCAGCGGAGCGGCCAGCCGTGCCATGCGGATGAAGGAGTGGCAGGAAATGTCCATCGCCTTGGCGAACCCTTCGGCGGAACAGTTCAGGAGCCCGCCCTGGAGATCGTCCTTCGGCGCCCAGGCGACCGAGTGCAGCAGGATGTCCAGCTTGCCCCACTTGTCTTCGATCTGCCCAAACAGCGCTTCCATCTCGGCTTCGCTGGAAACGTCGAGCGGCAGGAAGATCGATGATTCAAGCTCTTGCGCCACCGGCTCCACATACTGCCGGGTCTTTTCATTGGCATAGGTGATCGCGACCTCGGCGCCCAGGTCGTGAAAGGCCTTGGCGCAGCCGTAGGCGATCGAATGCTCGTTCGCGATGCCGCAGACCAGGGCCTTCTTGTTGGCCAGGATCGGCTGTGGTATCTGGACTGTCATGTCACATCCCCTTGGTATCGATCAATGACCTGGTATGCCGGGCGATCATCAGTTCTTCATCGGTCGGGATCACCCACACCGCGACCTGCCCGGATGCCGTGCCGATGCGCGTCGCGCCGTCGGCATTGGCGTTGGCCGTCGCATCAACGGTCACGCCAAGCCAGGCTGCCTGACGGCACACGCGTTCGCGAATCAACGGGGCATGTTCCCCGATGCCCGCGGTGAAGACCAGCGCGTCCAGGCCCTGCGCCGCCGCGGCCAGCGAGCCCAGTTCGCGCCCGATCCGGTAGGTGTACAGCTCGACCGCCAGGCGGGCGCGCGGATCGTCGCTGGCGAGCAGCACGCGCATATCGCTCGATATGCCGGAGACGCCGAGCAGGCCGGACTGGCGGTAGACAAGATCCTCGATGTCCTGCGCGCCCATGCCCAGTTCGCTGATCAGGTACAGGATCACGCCCGGATCGAGGCTGCCGCAGCGCGTGCCCATCGGCAAGCCGTCGACCGCGGTGAACCCCATGGTGCTGGCCACGCTGCGGCCGGCCACCAGCGCACACATGCTGCTGCCATTGCCGAGGTGGGCCACCACGGTGCGGCCGGACGCGGCCCTGGCGTCGATGCCCGGCAGGACGCTAGCGATGTACTCGTAGGAAAGCCCGTGAAAACCGTAGCGACGGATGCCGCGCTCGGTCATCGAAGCGGGCAGCGCAAAAGCCTGGGCGATCTCCGGCTGCGCCCGGTGGAAGGCGGTGTCGAAGCAAGCCACCTGCGGCAGTTCCGGCCGCCGTTCGGCGAGGATCCGGATCGGCTTGAGGTTGTGCGGCTGGTGCAAGGGCGCCAGCGGGCAGAGCGTATCCAGCTCGGCCAGAAGTGCCTCGTTCACCCGTGCCGGCTGCGCGAAGCGCACGCCGCCATGCACCACGCGGTGCCCGACGCCAACCAGCGTGTGGCCCTCTCCGTGGCCCCGCAGGAAATCGGCCAGAAAGGTGACGGCGCCACCGTGTCCCAGCTCGGTCCCGTCGCCCCACTTCCTGGTCTCCACTTCGGTGCCCGAGGCATTCGCCGCACGAAAGGTCGGCGACGTGTAAAGCCCGTCGAGGCTGCCCCGCAGCACCAGCCTGAGTGCGTCGCCCTGTGCGTCGTAGGCGCAGTACTTCAGGCTCGATGAACCCGCGTTCAGGACAAGGATCACGTCGGTCATGTCGTCACCCCTGTACCTGGCCGGAATCCCGGCGCGCCTTGGCCACCAGCGCCGCCACCGCGCATGACGCCAGGCGCGTCATGACCGCATCGGCGCGGCTGGTCAGGATGATGGGCACGCGCGCGCCCAGCACGATGCCCGCGGCGTCGGCGCCGGCCAGGAAGGTCAGGCTCTTGGCGAGCATATTGCCGGCGTCCAGGTCCGGTACCAGCAGCACGTTGGCACGCCCCGCCACAGGCGAGTCGATCTTCTTGATGCGCGCGGCATCCAGGTTGATGGCGTTGTCCAGCGCAAGCGGGCCGTCGACCACCGCGCCGGTGATCTGGTGCCGGTCGACCATCTTGCACAGCGCGGCGGCCTCCACGGTGGACGGCACCTTGGGGTTGACCGTTTCCATCGCCGAGAGGATCGCCACGCGCACGTCCTTGACCTGGAGCGCATGCGCCAGGTCGATGGCGTTCTGGAGGATATCCGCTTTCTCCTCCAGCGTTGGCGCGATGTTGACGGCGGCGTCCGTAATGATCAATGCGTCGTCGTGGCCGGGCACATCCATCACGAAGCAGTGGCTGATCCGCCGGGCCGTGCGCAAGCCGCCGTCGCCCTTGACCACGGCGCCCATCAGTTCATCGGTATGCAGGCTGCCCTTCATCAGCGCCTCGGCCTTGCCTTCGCGAACCAGCCGCACGGCGGCGGCCGCGGCGGCATGGCTGTGCTCGGCATCGACGATCGGATACGCGCTGATATCGATGCCGTTGTCACGGGCCGTCTCTTCGATGCGATCGCGAGGCCCGACCAGGACAGGTGCAATCAGGCCCAGCCGCGCCGCCTCGACCGCGCCTTCCAGGGAACTCCGGTCGCAGGGATGCGCGACCGCGGTGGGCGTGGGCGGAAGGGACTTGCAGTAGTCAATCAGGCGCTGATACTTCTCGTGCATGGCATTTTCTCCTGCTTCGAATCAACAGGTGGCTGTTGGTTGCCGGCCAGGCGCCGGCACAAGGAGCTACGACGCGCGCACCAGCGGTCGGCGCGGCCGATCAGGCTTGACCGACAGGACCGAACGGATACGTTCGAGCATCGCGGCCTGCTCGGCCGTCGGCGTGCGGCCAAGCAGCCGTTCGTCATCCCTGAGCTTCCCGGCCAGTGTCTGCAAACGCTGGCGATCATTGGGTTCGCTCAGCAGGACCGGCAGCGTCTCCAGCGCGCGCTCCGGCGCGTACAACGTGATGAGTTCCTGCTGGCCACGAATCCTGCGCCACGCCTCCGGCAGCAGTTCCGGCAGCAACTCCGCGTAGTCCGCCACCAGTTCCTTGCGCAACTCGAGCCGCGACAGCGGCAACGGCTCGCCCTGTTGCTTGAGCAGGCAGGCCATACGGGCGATGGCCTCCGCATAGCCACCGTGCTCGATCGACGCCAGCGCGGCCTTCACCTCCGGCAGTTCCCGTGGCTCGGTCACCTTGGGCGGTCCGGCACGCGACGCCTTGTCCTGTGGAATCGCCCAGTGCAGGTTGGCGTACAGGTTGAAGAACGTGGCTTCCGTCACTGCATCGCGCACGGCACGGTAGGCGTCGAGGCCCGCGCTGAGCATGTCCGCGCCGGCCTGCTCGCGCTTGCGCAGCGGATGGTCGGCATCCAGCGCCTGCCGATTCGCCTTCACCGCATTGGCAGCGGCACCCAGCCACGCCATCCACGGATTCAGGTCCGAAAACGCCCAGTTCTGCATCCGCAGCGGATGGAATTCGCGCAGTATCCGCGCCGACGCCTCGTTCGACATGGCCTGCACGAATGGCTGGGCAAACAGTTCATAGGCGCGCTGGTTGAATTCGGACAGCGCGGCGACGGCCTCGAACGGCTTCTCATCGGCGCGCTCGAAGCGGTTGAGACGTTGCGCGATCTCTTCGAGCGAATGTTCGCGGAACTCGACCTCGTATTCCACGCCGCCATCGGCCTTGCGCTCGTGGATCAGCATGCCGTAGAGGCCCGGCGGCAACAGTTCGATACTCTGCAGCACGGAGACGATCTGCGCGTGCTCCTTCTGCGCGACCTTGCCTGAAACGAAGATGCCGAGGTGGCCGACGTCCTGGTGCATCATGCCGACGATGACTTGGCCGCGCGCCTTGATCTCCTCGGTGCTGCCATAGACATCCACCACCCAGTTGAAGGCCTGCTGCGGCGGCGTGATGTTGTCCCCCATCGAGGCAAACAGCACGATCGGGGCCTTGATCGCGCGCAGGTCGAACGCCTTGCCGCCGGCATCCTTGACGTCGCCGCTCCACAGCTTGTTGCCGACGAACAGGTTACGCGTGATCCATTCGATCTCTTCGCGGTTCATCAGGTAGTAGCCGCCCCACCAGTGCTCGAACTCCAGGAAACGCGGCGGCTCGGTATCGGCCTTCTTGTACAGGTTGTAGTACTTGTCCCACAAGCTGTTGGCCGGGTTCAGGTTCTCGAAATTCTGGACCAGCCACGCGCCATCGAACTTGCCGTTGCCCAGGTCCGCCGTCAGCGACGACAGCCAGGTCCCGCCCAGCAGTCCACCCGAGTAGCGCATCGGGTTGTCGCCTTCGCCCTCGCTCCAGGCGCCGCCCCAATAGGACATCGGCGCGCCGTTGATGACGATGGGCCCGGTGTCGTCCGGGTCCGAGGCGGCGAGCATCATGGCCGCCCAGCCGCCCTGGCAATTGCCGACGATCGCCGGCTTCGGACTGTCCGAATGCAGCGCGCGCACTTTCCGGATGAACTGCTGTTCGGCTTCGCACACATCGAGCAGCGTTTGCCCCGGCTCCGGGTCGCGAAAGAAAATGACGAAGTAGACCGGATGGCCTGCGCGCATCGCCACGCCAACCTGGGAGTCATCCTTGAAGCCGCCGATGCCCGGGCCGTGGCCGGCACGCGGATCGATGATGACGTAAGGACGGCGGCCGTTGTCGATGGTTACGCCGGCGGGCGGCGTGATCTTGAGCAACGCATAGTTGACCGGGCGCTCGAAGGTGCGCCCGTCCAGCACGGTTTCGTACGCGAAGTGCAGCACGGGCTTGAGGCCCTGGGCCGCGTTCTCGACAAAGTTGTTGCCGCGCTGCCGGATCGTGTCCCAGAACAGGATGGCACGCTGCATGCTGTCAACGGCGTACGCATAGCAGTTCATCGGGTCCGCAGCGGCCATCCAGCCAGCGGGCGTCGCCGCCTCGTCGGCCATGGCTTCCTGCGTGCGATGGCTGAATGCCTCTTGTGCAACCTTCAGGCGCTTTTGCAGCACCACCCCCGTCTTCACGCCCACTTCACGCGCGTGAGCCAACTTCTTTCCTGCGTCCATGCTGCCCCTCCGTAAGGAACCGCCGCAAATCAATCGGTCAGAAACGCGAATCGGCAATCATCCGTCGCTGCGCTAGTTGGCCGCGGCCGGACTAACCGACACCGCTACCGCTTCACTGTAGACGGCTTCGACCCGATCGCCCTTCTTCACGTTCTTGAGGCGTTCGGGATCCGCCACCACCAGGTCGACCACAAGCCCCTTGGGTCCCTTCAGCGTCACGGTACTTGCATCCTTGTTGACCGCGACGACATCGGCCGTGGCGGTCACTTCGCGACCGATCAGCCCCCCTGGCTTTGCACCCGGCGCGGCCCTGTCCGAGATCTTGCGCTCGCTGATCGACAGTGGCCCCTTGGTCTTCTCGAGGCTCAGGGTCAGCGCTTTCATGTATTCGATCTCGACGGTATCCCCCACCGCGAGCTGCTCGAAATTCCGGGCCTCCGGATCGACGGCAAGGTCTACCACTTTTCCGTCCTTGCCTTTCAGCGACACTGTCCGCGTCGGCGCGTCGATCTTGACGATCTTCGCCGTGAGCTTTGCCGTACCGATTGCCGTGGCCTGTCCCGGCGCGTGCGTAACGTCCACGCGCGTCTCGGGTTGTGCCCACGCCGTTGTCGTTGCGGCAAGCAAGGCCACCGCGGCCACCAGTCCCTTCGCGTTCATTGATATTCCCCTTGATCCGAGTGTTGTCCCGCCAAAAAATGCATGCGTCAGTTAAAGCGCTCTCTCAGCACCTGCGCGCTGAGCTGTTGTCCCTTCCAGTACATGCCGTGGATACGGCCTTTCAACTTGTCGAGGGCGTCGCTATCGAGCGCATCGAAAGTCAACCTTGCCGAAGGCCGGGTGCCGTCGCCTTCGAGATATTCGATGCCGTCGAACTGGGGCAAGCCGTACTTCACGAGGAACGCGCCGATCTCTTCATCGGTGGCGTCGGGAACGATGTTCGCAAGCAATAAGACAGACATACTCGCCTCCCCAGCGGACCATGATTGTTGTCGTGCTGCAGAGCACCACTCTATCTGGAAGGTCGGGGTGGACCGACATGAAATCTTTGCTGCGCCGTGATAAGAAATTCTTCGGGGAAGGGATGGGGGATGGAAGGGGAAGAGAAAGCGCTGGGCTCGGCACATCAATTGAAACCGCATGTTGCTGCCGCGGGCGATGCCTTTCCAAAGGAGGCGGCTCGTCCCTGATGCCGTTCAGTTAACCTACGCTTCGAAAACCTTGCGCACGGTCCGCGCCAGATCCTCGATGGAATAAGGCTTGCTGAGCAGGACGACGCCCTCATCGAGCCGGCCTTCATGGAAGATCTCGTCGCGCGTATAGCCCGAGGCGAAAATGACCTTGGCCTTGTAAGGCGGATTGCTCGCGATCCGGGCCAGTTCGCTGCTGCGGACCGTGCCGGGCATGACCACATCCGTAAAGAGCAGGTCCACGCCTTCGCCCCGCTGCAACACGGCAAGCGCTGCGTCGCCATCCTTGGCCGACAAGACCTTGTGACCGAGCTGCGCGAACATGTCGATGGCCGACAGCCGCACGTCCGGATTGTCTTCCACCACCAGGACAGTCAGTTCGCTGGCGACATTGCCCAGGACCGGCCGCTCGTGATCGGGCACTTCGTCCTTGTGCGTCCTCGGGAAGTAAAGCGAAACCGTCGTGCCCTGGCCGACCGCCGTCTGCAGATCGATATGGCCCTGGCTCTGCTTGACGAAGCCGAAGACCATGCTGAGGCCGAGGCCGGTTCCATGTCCTTCCGGCTTGGTCGAGAAGAATGGCTCGAAGGCGCGCGCCTTGACCTCTTCCGACATACCGGTGCCCGCGTCGACCACGGAAAACCGCACGTAGTCTCCCGACGGAAGCTCGATGGCCGATTCCTGGTTGCCATCCTGCACGGTCAGGTTGGCCACTTCGATGTGGATCGCTCCGTTGCCTCGCAAGGCGTCGCGCGAGTTGATGACCAGGTTCAACAGCGCGCTTTCCAGTTGCGTGAGATCTACGAACAGGTTCCAGACATCAAGCGGGACGTTCAGGTTCAGTTGAATACTCTCAGGCACCGCGCGCCGCAGCAGGTCCGACATTGCATCGATCATCTTGCGCGGATTGGCCACCGTCGGGCTAAGCGGCTGCCTGCGCGCAAATGCCAGCAATTGCTGGGCGAGCTTGGCGCCGCGCGCCACCGCCGCATTGGAGGCGTGGATACGGGCCTGGAGTCGGGGGTCATTGCCGACGGCAAAGTTCAGGAGCTGCAAGTTCGACGAAATCACTTGCAGGACGTTGTTGAAATCGTGCGCGACGCCACCGGTCAGGCCACCGACGGCCTCCAGCTTCTGCACCTGGCGCAGGCGGTCCTCCGCGCTGGTCCGGGCTCTGACCTCCTGGGCGACGCGCTCTTCCAGGTTCTGGTTCAATGCGAACAGGGCTTGCTCGGCCTTGCTCCGGTCAAGCTCCGCCTGCAGCCGCTTGCGCTCCGCCAGCACGCGTTCGGTGGTTTCAAAGACATTGGCGATCACGCCGGCCGGAGCGCCGTCGTCATCCACGACCGGGCTGTAGTGGAGGTCCATCCAGACTTCTTCCGGCCGGCCGTGCCGGTGGAGCGTGAGCGGCTTGTCCTTGTACGAGAGGGTTCCGCCCGCAAGTACCGTGTCCACGACATAACGGTTGAATGCCGCGACCTCCGGCCACCCCTCTTCAACCGGCTTGCCCAGCAGGAACGGGTGCCGGCCGCCGGCGAACACCGCGTAGGCGTCGTTGTAGACCATGACGCCTTCCCGGCCCCAAAGCATCACCAGGGGAACGGGGCAGGCAAGGAGAAACTGTATGTTGGCATTCAGGCTGCTCGACCACGTTTCCCGGGCGCCGAGTTCGGTCTCGCGCCAGTCGTAAGCGGCGATTCGGTAAGCCATCTCACCGCGCCATCCGGGGCACAAGTTCGTGGATGACGGCCAACCTGTGGATGCAATCATGTCACTGATCCAGAAAGCGGTTCTGGCAACTATACCCGCCCCGCGGGAGCCCCGTTTCCCGCCGTCCCGCCGCAAGGTCGCCGGATGCCAAGCGCCGGAAGATGCATACAACGCAACATCCGGCTCGACTGAGCGATAGTTGCCGGCCGGTAACGGAACGCTAGACCAATCCGATATCTGTCGCCCTTGCCCCGGGAAACACCTGCGCCAGCCGCGCATCGTCCAGGCCGTACAGCCGCTGGAATATCCCGGCCAGCACGGCACGATACTCGTTACGCACGGGGTAGTCGCGATTCTGGTTGAGCGTGGCCGCCTCCACCGCCACCTGCTCTCCGGCGATGCGGCCGCCGCGCACGGCGCCGCCGGCCACCCAGTAGACCGTACCGTGGCCGTGGTCGGTCCCGCGCGAGCCATTCTCGCGAAACGTGCGGCCGAACTCCGACACCACCACCACGGTGGTCTTGCCCCACGCCGGCCCCATCTCCTGCGCAAACCCGGCGAGGCCGCGTCCCAGGTTGTCGAGCAGGTTGGCCAGCTGCCCCTGCGCGGCGCCCTGGTTCGAGTGCGTGTCCCAGCCCCCGACGTCGACGAAGCCGAGGTTGAACTTGTCGCGCATCAGCCCCGCCATGCGGCGCGCCTCGACTTCGAAGCCGCGGGCGCTCAGCGAGCGGCGGTTGGCCGCCTGCATGTCCTGCATGCGCGCGGCCATGGCATCCATGCCGCCCGCCACGGCGGCGCGGGCCTGCATCGCCTGCGCCTGCTCGGCCACGGTCTGGCGCAGCTCGAAGCCTTCGTCGATCAGCGACTCGAAGCGCGTGCCGCGGTACATCTGCGCGAGCGCGCGCGTCTGGCGCGCGTCAAACGGCGTGCGGCCCGTGCCCTTGAGCGAGACATTGGGAACATCCTGGCTGCCGGACAGCACCAGCGGCAAGCCGTCGGTGAAGGCCACCGGCGCGGCGCGCCCGCCCATCGACTGCGCCAGCCGGTTCAGGAAGCCGCTGCCGCGCAGCGACGCCGCGTCGTGCCGGCCATCGCCGCTGCCTGGGGTACCCGAGGCGCCCGACTCGATGCTGTCCTGCGTCTCGAAGTGGCTGCGCGACATGTCATGAGTGCCCGCGAACGGCACGAAGGCAAGCTGCTGCTGGCTCCACAACGGCAGCATGGTGTCGGCCAGGGCCGGATGCAGTGCCCAGTCGCCGATGCCACGGCGGCCGCTGTCGGACGCAAAGGATGGCGCCAGCGCCAGGGCCGCCGCGGGATCGCGTTCCGCCCCGGCGGGCACCGGCCGCCGGATCGCGATATTGGGCCGCGAGGCGTAGTAGAAATCGCTGCCGGCCGGCACCAGCACGCTGGCGGCGTCATAGGCGCCGCGCAGGAACACCAGCAGGAAGCGCGCGTCCGCCTGCGCCGGCAGCGCATACACGCGCGACATGGTGGCAGGCAGGGCCAGCGCCAGTCCGGCGCTGCCCATTGTCTTGAGCCATTCCCGACGTTTCATCTCGAAGTCCTTGCGTGTGCATCAGTGCATCGTGTGCCTCGCCTGGCTGCCGGATCAGCGCTGCATCCACTCGGGCGAGCTGAGCAGCAGCGTGTTCCATTCGGCCTGGGTTTCCGCCTGCGCAAGCGACGTGCGCGTCTGCGGTCCGAGCGTGGCTTCGATGGTGTCGTAGTAGGCCTTGCCCGCGACTACCGGAAAACGCGCCGGCCCGGGCGGAAGGTTGGCGTCGCCGGCAAACAGCCCCGCCGGGCCGGAGCCGATGGCACGCGCGATCTCGAAGCGCTTGACCATCTGCCCGGAACTCGCCCAGGCGCCTTCCGCCGCCGGGTAGCCATCCGGCGTGACGTGTCCGTAGAGCGGCTCGCCCAGCTGGTTCAGCCAGTTCATGACCGGACGCAGGTTGGTGACGGTGCGGCCGTCATACGCCAGGCGCATCGACGCCATCACGAAGGCCATCGGGTCGCGGAACTTGCGGCCCGGTGCGTCCAGCACGCGGTCGAGTTCGGGGGACAGGAACAGGGTGGTCAGCACGGCGGCAATGTCGCCGTCGGTACGCGTGAAGGTGGCGGCCATGCGGTCGACCAGCGAGGCCAGGGGATTGTCGGCCACGAAATAGGCGGCGAGCTTCGCGCTGATGAAGCGGGCCGTGGCCGGATCACGCGTCAGGATGGCGACGGCGCGCGCGGCTTCGCCAAACCCAGTCGGCTCGATGCGCTGGCCGAGCAGCGTCTTGGCGCCGAAGTCGTGCCGGTTCGGATTGAACTCGAACAGCCCGTCGCCGCGGTACAGCGCCGCGCGCGCCGGCGCCAGCCGCGGCGGCTCGCCGCGCGCGTTGATGCCAAAGCCCGTCAGCACGCGCGCCAGTTCCTGCACGTCCTGCTGGGTGTAGCGCGAGCCGCTGGGTCCGCCCGACACGCCCAGCGTATGCAGCTCCATCAGCTCGCGCGCGTAGTTTTCATTGACGCGGTTGGCGCTGCTCTGCGTGTTGTCCAGGTACTCCAGCATGGCCGGCGCGGTCACGGTGGCCAGCACCAGGTCGCCGAACTTGCCGAGCGCGCGCGGCCGGATGGTGCTTTCCTCGTAGTCGGCCAGGGCCCAGCGCACCTGCCCCTTGGCGCCATAGACGCTGAAGTGGTTCATCCAGAACCAGGTCATCTGCTCGCGCAGCTGGGCCGGGGAGTACAGCGCACGCAGCAGGTGTCGCCGGCTGGTATCGGCAATGGCCTCGCGTCCCTGCCGGTTCAGCGCCTCGCGGGCCTGCTGCTTGGCCATTTCGTCGGGCAGGCTGGCGATGCGCTGGCGTTCCTCGCGCGCCGCGCGCGTGCGCTCGACGGCGGTGCCCTGCAGGTTCGGCAAGGCGGCCAAGGCGGTGGTCACCGCCGGCGGGTCGGTGGCCGGCATGCGCAGCTGCTCCTCGAGGAAGCGCTTGCGGCCCAGCTCGCGCAGCCGGGCAATGCTGGCCTGGTCGGCACCGAAGCTCACGGTATTGAGCCAATGCAGGTCCGCCGGGCTGAGCGGCCCCGACACCGCAGGCGGCTGCTGCGCGCAGGACGCCAGCGCCAGCATGCAGGCCACGGCCAGCAGCATGGCCGTCAGCACGCGCCGCACGCCGGGGATGCCGGCGCCGGCGGGAAAGGGCGGCCGCCCAGGGATCATGCCTGGCTCCTTGTCTTGCGATGCAGGGACATGGTCCTCTTACGTGGCGGGTGCGCTGCCGGTTGACAGGGCGCCACCTGCCGCGCGGTAACGAAAACTTTCATGGCGCCGGTCCCGGCGCATCTCATGCGTCGCCTGAAACACCCCGCTTGCCAGGGCCGATTGCCGGAATCGCCAAGACTTTCCGCGCGATGAGCGTTAGTTTCTGCGGCATGCCGGCACCACGAGTCTCCGTTGCGCCGGGTTCCCGTTGCCCGCCACCGCCGCGAATCCCTATGTCTCGCCCCCAAGCTTCCGCCGGCTGGCTGCCCAGCCTGGCCTTTGTCCTGATCTGGTCCACCGGCTTCATCGTCGGCAAGGCCATCGTGCCGCTCGCCGACACCAGCCTGTTCCTGCTCGCGCGCTTTGCACTGGCCGCGCTGATGTTCTGCATCGCCGCGCTGGCCGCGCGCGCCGCCTGGCCGGCGTGGCGCCACGTCCCGCGCCACCTGCTGGCCGGGGCGCTGATGCAGGGCCTCTACCTGTGCGCCGCCTTTGGCGCGGTCGCTCACGGCCTGCCGCCGGCCGTGATGGCGTTGCTGGGTGCCTTGCAGCCCTTGCTGACGGCATTGCTTGCCATACCCCTGCTGAAGGAGCTACCTTCCAGGCGCACCTGGCAAGGCCTGGCGACCGGCGCGGCCGGCGTGGCGCTGGTCGTGGTGCCGGTCCTGCAGGCCGGCGCCGGCCAGTCCGCATCGATCGTATCGCCCTGGGTCTTGCTGGCCGGGCTGCTTGCCATTGTCTCGATCACCATGGGAACCCTGCTGCAGAAAATGTCGATTGCCGCCTCGGATCTGCGCACCAGCTCTGCATGGCAGAACGTCGGCGCCATGCTGGTGGCCGGCCTGGCCGTGTGGCTGTCGCCGGCTCCGCACTGGCAGCCCGGGCCGGTCCTGTGGGCCGCGCTCGGCTGGGCGGCGCTGGGGATCTCCGGCGCCGGCACCTGGCTGCTGCTCGGCATCGTGCGTCGCGGCCAGGCCGCTGGCGCCGCGGCACTGATGTTCCTGGCGCCGCCAGTGGCCGCGGTGCAGGCGTGGCTGCTGTTCGGCGACCGCCTGGGTCCGCTGCAGTGGCTGGGCATGGCCATCGCGGGCGCGGGGGTCTGGCTGTGCCAGACGCGGGAAAGGCCACGGCATGCCGCCGCCCGCTGAACTGGCGCACCCGGGCGCCCCAAGCCCGCTGGTCGAGCCCCGCCGCTACCACCCATGGCCGGCGGGGCATGCGCACGACCATCACCAGTTGCTGTTCGGCCTGGACGGGGCCACCGAGCTTGAGATCGATGGCCATCTGTACCGGGTCGACCGCCACCACGGTCTGATCGTGCCGGCCGCCAGCCACCACGAATTCCTCGGGCTGACCGGCAACCTGCAGGTGGTCGCGGATTTTCCCGGCGCGTCGGTCGCACTCCCCGCGCGCTTGATGGAACGGCCGCGCGCCTTCGTGCTGGATGGCGTCCTCGGCACACGCGTGCGCGCGCTGGCGGCGTTGCGCCCCGCAGGCACCGGCGCGACACACCTGAACTGGACCGTGGCCGCGACGCTGGCCAGCGACCTTGCCGACACCCTCGGCGCCTCGGATGGCCATGGCACCAAGACCGTGTTCCCGGTCATGGCCATCGACGCCTACCTGCGCGCGAACCTGTCGTCGGCCCTGCATGCGGGCCACCTGGCCGAGCGCTTCGGCTGGAGCGTGCGCCGCTTCCACACCCTGTTCGCCGAGGCGTTCGGCGACACGCCCCACCGCTACCAGACGCGCTTGCGGCTGGACCGCGCGGTGCAACTGCTGGCCGGCACCGGTCTGCCGCTCGCGGAGGTGGCGCTGGCGTCGGGCTATCCCGACCAGACCACCTTCACGCGCAGCTTCACGCGCCGCTTCGGCCAGCCGCCGGGGGCATGGCGCGCATCGGCGAGCGGCGTCAGTCCTCCGACGCCAGCGCCCGGTTGATGCGCAGTGCGAGCAGCGTGCAGACCGCACCGGACAACAGATAGGCACTGACCGCGATCAGCCCGAACTTGGCCGACAGCCCCAGCGCCACCAGTGGGGCGAAGGCCGCGCCGAACAGCCACGCAAAGTCCGTGGTCAGCGCGGCTCCGGTATAGCGGTAGCGGCGCTCGAAGTTGGACGTGACCGCGCCCGCCGCCTGGCCGTATGACAGGCCAAGCAAGCCAAAACCGATCAGGATGAACAAATCCTGTTCAATCGGCCCGCCGCCCATCAACAGCGGCGCGAACAGCGCAAACACGCCGATCAGCAACGCCATGGACCCGAGCGTGGTGCGCCGCCCGATACGGTCCGCAATGCGTCCCGAGGCAATGGTGCCCAGGATGCCGATAAACGCCCCGGCCACCTGCACGCTCAGCACATCGGTTATCGGCTGGCTTTGGTGCAGTTCCACCCATGACAGCGGGAACACCGTGACCAGGTGGAACAGCGCAAAGCTGGCCAGCGCGGCGAAGGCGCCCAGGAAGATGTTGTAGTCCTGCTTGCTGATGAGCTCGATGGTGCTGATGGGCTCCAGCTCGTCCTCGTCCAGCAGCTGGGTGTACTCATGCGTCACCACCAGGCGCAGCCGCGCGAACAGCGCCACCACGTTGATGGCAAACGCCACGTAGAACGGATAGCGCCAGCCCCATTCCAGGAACTCGCCGCGCTCCAGGCTCAGGTTCAGGAACAGGAACAGCGAGCCCGCGACGATGAAGCCCGTGGGCGCGCCGAGCTGCCCCATCATCGCGTACCAGCCACGCCGCGCGGGCGGCGCGTTCAGGGCGAGCAGCGACGGCAAGCCGTCCCACGAACCGCCGAAGGCGATGCCCTGCAGCGAACGGAACACGGCCAGCAGCACGATGGCGGTATGGCCGAGCGACGCGTAGCCGGGCAGGAAGGCGATGCCCACCGTGGCCGTGCCGAGCAGGAACAGCGCGGCGGTCAGCTTGATGCCGCGCCCCCAGCGCCGCTGGATGCGCATGAACAGCGCCGTGCCGAACGGCCGTGCGACAAAGGCCAGCGCGAAGATGGAGAACGAGTAGAGCAGGCCGTCGAGTCGGTCCGCGAACGGAAAGTAGACCGTCGGGAAGACCAGTACCGATGCGATGCCGTAGACGAAGAAGTCGAAGTATTCGGACGCCCTGCCGATGACGACGCCGGTGGCGATTTCAGCCGGAGCGACGTGCGCGGCCCCGGGCGGCGGAGGTGCAGTAGGAGACGCGCGATGCTGATGGGTCATGCTGGCCATCCGTATACCTCCACAGAGAGTAACGAGGCTAGTCAGGAATTTGCCCCCTGGCGATTAGCCCCTGAGCGCCTAAACTGCCATAGTTGCTCAGAACAGTCTAAGTCACGTACGCTTCTGCGTACAGGATGGCAACAGAGGACACAAGCCTATGCGATCCGACCGTTCGACTAAGGCAGTACCGCGCGCAGCACGCTGGATCCTGCTCGCCCCGGCAGCGGCTGCCCTGTGTGGATGCAGTACGGTTCTGATGTCGCCGAACGGTGACCTCGCGATCCAGCAGCGCAACCTGATCCTGGTCTCGACCGGGCTGATGCTGCTGATCATCGTGCCGGTGATCGTGCTGACGCTGCTGTTCGCCTGGCGTTACCGGGCCTCCAATACCAGCGCGACCTACAATCCCGACTGGGACCACTCCACGGTGCTGGAGCTGCTGATCTGGTCGGCACCGCTGCTGATCATCATCGCGCTGGGCGCGGTCACCTGGGTCAGTACCCACAAGCTCGATCCGTACCGGCCACTCCAGCGGCTCGACGCCCAACGGCCCGTGCCCACCGATGTGCAACCGCTGACGGTCGAGGTGGTTGCTCTCGACTGGAAGTGGCTTTTCCTGTACCCCGAGCAGGGCATTGCCAGCGTCAATGAGGTCGCCGCGCCGGTGGACCGGCCCATCCGCTTTCGCATCACGTCCACGAGCGTGATGAACTCATTCTTTATCCCGTCACTGGCCGGGCAGGTTTATGCGATGCCTGGCATGGAAACCAAGCTGCATGCGGTGATGAACCAGCCCGGCGACTATGAAGGCTTCTCCGCCAACTACAGCGGCGCGGGCTTCTCGCATATGCGCTTCCGCTTCCACGGCATGAGCCACGATGACTTCGAGCGCTGGGTCCAGCGCGTGAAGACCAGCGGCACGCCGCTGTCGCGCGACAGCTACCTGAAGCTGGAACAGCCCAGCGAGCGCGATCCCGTACGCCACTACGCCAGCGTCGCGCCCGACCTGTTCGATGCCATCCTGAACCGCTGCGTGCGCGCCGGGCAGATCTGCCAGAAAGACATGATGGCCATGGACGCACGCCGCCAGCAAGGCGGTGCGCTGGGCGCCGTCTGCACGGCGAGCAACACGCCGAAGGCGCCGTTCGACCCGGCCACGCCGTACGGCGAACGCAGCGCGGTATCGCTGCAGTAGCACAGCCGGGACGCCATCGCCCCGAAACGACTCACCCTCACCCTCACTCTGGCCCTGGAGCACAACATGCAGGAGCGATCCGAACTCGCCACGCTTATCTTCGGCCGCCTGAGCTGGGAGGCCATACCGCTGCACGAGCCGATCCTGCTGGGCACTTTCGTCGTCGTGGTCCTCGGCGGCCTGGCGCTGGTGGGCGCGGTGAGCTACTACCGCCTGTGGGGCTATCTGTGGCGCGAGTGGTTCACCAGCATCGACCACAAGAAGATCGGCATCATGTACGTGATCCTGGGAATCATCATGCTGCTGCGCGGCTTTGCCGATGCCGTGATGATGCGCATGCAGCAGTCCGTCGCGTTCGGCGACAACCCTGGCTTCCTGCCGCCGCATCACTACGACCAGATCTTCACCGCGCACGGCGTGATCATGATCTTCTTCGTGGCGATGCCGCTCGTGACCGGGCTCATGAACTTCGTGGTGCCGTTGCAGATCGGCGCGCGCGACGTCGCCTTTCCGTTCCTCAACAACTTCAGCTTCTGGATGACCACCGGCGGCGCGGTGCTGGTGATGATGTCGCTGTTCGTCGGCGAGTTCGCGCGCACCGGCTGGCTGGCCTATCCGCCGCTGTCCGGCATCGTCCACAGTCCTGACGTGGGGGTGGACTACTACATATGGTCCTTGCAGGTGGCGGGGGTGGGGACGGTGCTGTCGGGCATCAACCTGCTGGTGACCATCGTCAAGATGCGCGCGCCGGGCATGACGCTGATGCGCATGCCGGTCTTCACCTGGACCGCGCTGTGCGCCAACGTGCTGATCATCGCCGCGTTCCCGGTGCTGACCGCGGCGCTGGCCATGCTGGCGCTGGACCGCTACCTGGGCATGAATTTTTTCACGGCAGACCAGGGCGGCAGCGCCATGATGTACGTGAACCTGATCTGGATCTGGGGCCACCCGGAGGTCTACATCCTGATCCTGCCCGCGTTCGGCGTGTTTTCCGAGGTGGTGGCCACATTCTGCCGCAAGCGCTTGTTCGGCTATGCGTCGATGGTCTATGCCACGGTGGTCATCACGGTACTGTCCTACCTGGTGTGGCTGCACCATTTCTTCACGATGGGATCGGGGGCGAGCGTCAATTCGTTCTTCGGCATCACCACCATGATCATCTCGATCCCGACCGGGGCCAAGCTGTTCAACTGGCTGTTCACCATGTACCACGGGCGCATCCGCTTCGAGGTGCCAATGCTGTGGACGGTCGGCTTCATGGTCACGTTCGTGATCGGCGGCATGACAGGCGTGCTGCTGGCCGTGCCGCCCGCCGATTTCTCTCTGCACAACAGCCTGTTCCTGATCGCCCACTTCCACAACGTGATCATCGGCGGCGTGCTGTTCGGGCTGATGGCCGGCATCACGTACTGGTTTCCCAAGGCCTTCGGCTACCAGCTGGAGCCGTTCTGGGGCAAATGCTCGTTCTGGTTCTGGCTGGTTGGTTTCTACTTCGCCTTCATGCCGCTGTACATGCTCGGCATGATGGGCGTGACCCGCCGCATGAGCCATTTCGAAGACCCCGCGCTGCGGATCTGGTTCCTGCTCGCGGCATTCGGCGCCTTGCTGATCGCGCTGGGCATCGGCTGCTTCCTGATTCAGCTGGTGGTGAGTTTCATGCGGCGCGAGGCGCTGCGCGACGTGACCGGCGACCCGTGGGATGGCCGCACGCTCGAATGGTCGACGTCGTCGCCGCCGCCGGCCTACAACTTCGCCTTCACGCCGATCGTCCATGACACCGATGCCTGGTGGCAGATGAAGTCGCACGGATTCCAGCGGCCCTTGCAGGGTTTCATACCGATCCACATGCCGAAGAACACGGGCGCGGGCATCATTCTGGCGGGGCTCAGCACGGTGTGCGGCTTTGCGCTGATCTGGCATATCTGGTGGCTGGTGGTGGTGTCGTTCGCGGCCCTCATCGTCAGTGCGATCGTGCATACCTTCAACTACAAGCGCGACTACTACATCCCGGCCGACACGGTCGGCAACACGGAGGCAGCGCGCTCGGCGCTGATGGCCCACCATGCCTGATACCACGGCCCCGTTCCCCGCCGGCCGCGCGCAGGCCGCGCCCGCCGCCACGCCGCACGCCGTACCGTCCGGCCACGGCGCCGAGGAAGGCGAACTGCGCTTCTACATGACCAGCGAGTACCACGCGCCCAACGGCACGCTGCTCGGGTTCTGGGTCTACCTGATGAGCGACTGCCTCATCTTCGCCTGCCTGTTCGCGGCCTATGGCGTGCTCGGACGCAACTATGCGGGCGGACCGACCGGTGCCGAGCTGTTCGAACTGCCGCTGGTGGCGCTGAACACCTCGTTCCTGCTGCTGTCGTCGATCACCTATGGCTTTGCCATGCTCCAGATGCAGCAGGGCCGCGTCGGCGGCACGCAAGGATGGCTGGCCATTACCGGCGTACTCGGCGCCTCGTTCCTTGCCGTGGAAATCTACGAGTTCGTCCACCTGATCGGCGAAGGCGCGGGCCCGTGGCGCAGCGGCTTCCTGACGTCGTTCTTCTCGCTGGTCAGCACGCACGGGCTGCACGTGACCTTCGGCACCATCTGGCTTATCACGCTGATGGTGCAGGTGGGCCGGCACGGGTTGATTCCGGAGAACCGCCGGCGGCTGATGTGCCTGTCGATGTTCTGGCACTTCCTGGACGTAGTCTGGATCGGCGTCTTCACCTTCGTTTACCTGATGGGAGTATTGCCATGAGCGCACCGGACCACACGCTCGCCCATGGTCACGACAGCCATGACGGCCACGACGGGCATGGCCACGACGAAAGCCATATACATATCTCGATGAGCGGGTATGTGACCGGCTTCGTGCTGTCGGTGATCCTGACCGCGATTCCGTTCTGGCTTGTCATGAGCAAGGTGTTCGAGAAATCCACCACCACCGCGCTCGTGCTGCTCGCGCTGGGCGCCGTGCAGATCATCGTGCACATGATCTATTTCCTGCACATGAACGCCAAGTCGGAAGGCGGCTGGAACATGCTGGCGCTGATGTTCACGCTGGTGCTGGTGGTGATCACGCTGAGCGGCACTTTGTGGGTGATGTACCACCTGAATTCGAACATGATGCCGGGGATGGTGGATGTGAAGCAGTTGCCTTGACCGGCTGGGGTGTCTTTCGCCGAATTGCGGGGCTTCGTGCTTGGCAGGCACGGCTGTTTCGCCGGCGATAGCCGGTGGGGAGTCCGTGGTTATGACCGGGGTCGCTGCTCTTGGCAGGCGCTGCTGTTTCGCCGGCGTAGCCGGCGGGGAGTCTGTGGTTATGACTGGGTCGCTGCTCTTGGCAGGCGTGGCTGTTCGCCGGCGTAGCCGGCGAGTTACTTTTGTCTCGCGACAAAAGTAACCAAAAACGCGTTTTCGTGGTCGACGAACGGCCCGTGGTGGTGAAGACGGTACAGGGCATAGCCACACTGCCTGCCGCGTAGATGATCAGGATAGACACGTCAGATGA
>NZ_JBYOJS010000013.1:0-520 GCF_057798895.1 Cupriavidus sp. 22TCCZM04-2 | reverse complement strand
GCGACCCCGGATTACTTGGTGGCTCCTGCTAACCGCGCCATCGGTAGGACGCCTACGGCTGCGCTGCGCGCACTCAGTGAAAACCGAGGGAGGAGAAGGGAAGGGAAGAAACGGAAGCACCAGCCTCTGCGCCGTTGATGTCGTTCCGCCTGCCGACTAGTGAGCCGCGCAGCAGCCGAAGGCGATGATGCGATAACGGTGGCAGTGTCGGGCCACGGACAGTTTCGGGGCTCGTTCAATCATTGCGGGAGAGCCTGCAGGCGGACGCGCTCCACGCGGCAGGCAGCCGGGCAGACTCTGAAGCGAATACCCGTACAACACCCTCGGCACGCTACGATCAATATTCGTCCGCTAGGACAAGTCAACGCGTTTTTTGGTTACTTTTTGTCGCTCCCCTCCATGTCAGGATAGTTGTCGCCTCGCTGCCTTTCGATGAAGGACAATGGGGGGCGGTAACGGTTGGAAGATGAAGCCTTATCCGGCGGAGTACAAAGAATGGGTGGTCGAGCAGATGAAGCCG
>NZ_JBYOJS010000012.1:115174-195052 GCF_057798895.1 Cupriavidus sp. 22TCCZM04-2 | reverse complement strand
TTTGTCGAGGCAAAGTTGAAATGTCCGGGCTCCAGCAAAGTTGAAATGTCCGGTTGTCCGGCGTCTTTTCAGCTTGTTTGTTCAGTCTTTTGGGGTTCCCGTAGGGCGGTGGTGCTGGCCTGACACGACGGAGTCCAGCTCAGGGTGGGGCTGTCATTCCAGCAGGGCGGATTTGAATTCCCAGGAGTAAGCGGAAATCAGTTCTCAGTTCCGTTAAGCGGCCACGGTTGCTGCTGTAAGCGTTTTAGCGCTTCCAACATGTCGTTCTGATCCAGCGAGCGCTGTGACTTCTTGCCTGGCGGTCGCCCACGCTTGCGGACAACGCCTTCGGTGGCAGGCAAAGAGAGAGATCGCGTGTTGTCGCGTTTCTCCTGAACGTACTGCGCCAGTTGCAATACGTGCCCCAGCCGCTTGTTATCCACGATTGCCCCCTGATCGACTTCCGACAGCTTGTCGTAGATGGTGTAGGGCAGGGCGACGCCATTCGCGCGTGGCTCGATCCTGCCGTCGGGGTAGTGATAGACGTCGATATAGCGACCGGCCAACTTCCGATGCTCGGGTGTATCTGCCAGCAGGTAGAGCATCTTGTCGTACTGGATCGTCAGGCTCTTGGAGACGCAGCGCGGCTCGCGCCAGGCGAAGATCAGATCCAGGTTCTCGTCCGGTCGCAGCGGACGATGGGCGTTATGGCTGTTGCGCGGGACCTTGGCGAAGCGCGCGTTGTAGTCCGCGATGAATTCGGGCATGAAGGCGTTGGCAGCTTCCATGGTGCTGATATTGCGAAGGCGCAGTTCCTTGACCAAGCGGTCCTGTAACGTCAGGTGGGTCCGTTCGACGCGGCCCTTGGCCTGGCTGCTGTTGGCGCAGATGCCCTCGATGTTCAGCTCGAACAAGGCCCGGGAAAACTGGGTATGGCCATCGCCGCCGGTCGCGTTCGGCTTGTTGACTCGGAACACGCTGGCCTTATCGCTGTAGAACGCCACGGGCTTGCCATGGCGCTCCAGATAGGCGCGCGTCGCGGCGAAGTATGTGAACGTGGCCTCGGAATGGGTAAAGCGCAGCTCCATGATCCGGCTGGTGGCGTCGTCGACATAGACCAGCAGCGTGCTGGCCGGCGCGCGTTCCTCAAACCAGCGGTGATCGCAGCCGTCGATCTGAATCAGCTCGCCATAGCAGGCACGGCGGTTGCGCGGCTGGTAGACCTTCGGCGGCCGCTGTTTGCGCGGTATCCAAAGCCCAGATGCCGTCATCAGGCGGCGTATCGTTTCCTTGGACAACGTGAGTCCATGGCGTTCGCGCAGCTTCTCGCAGGCCAGCGTCGGCCCGAAGTCGACGTAGTGTTCCCGGATCAGGTTCAGCGCCGCGGCTTCACGGTCGGCCGGCAGCCGGTTGTTGCTCGGGCGGCCGCGCTTGCGGGTCACGAGCCCTGACGGGCCTTCTTGCCGGTAGCGCTCCAGCAACCGCCGCAATTGCCGGTCCGTGATCTCCAACCGTTCGGCGGCCACACCAGGCCGTAACTGACCATCCACGACCGCCTGGACGGTCTTGAGCCTGTCTAACTCATGCATGCTGACTGTAATGACCTCGGATTTAGCCATCCTCTGGCGTCTCCATCGTGTTTCAACCGGGCAGGCTGAATACCACGAATGGACCACTCAGGCGGACATTTGAACTTTGCCAAAACCGGACATTACAACTTTGCCGCTACAACGTTGTCACGCATAATGGTTATTATGTTAAATCAAGGCTCATGCAAATGAGCATGCATCCGAAAGCTTGCGCTGGGTGCCCGGACGCAGCCGCGCTGTAACGCTCTGCTCCCGAGGGTTTATGCTGATTAGGCATAACGAGAAACGAGGCAGCACAAATCCATGAAATCTGCGCATTGGCTGTGGTGCCAGTGCGTCCGGATCCATAGACTGTCTTTCCCAGCATTGCCTCTACGCAAGGAGCGTAACCATGACGGCCGGACTCTTCAGAATCGAACATGATCTCCTGGGGGACCGCGAGGTTCCTGTCCAGGCCTACTACGGTGTACACACCCTGCGCGCGGTAGAAAATTTTCCGATCACAGGCACCCCGATTTCCATCTACCCCGAACTGATCAAGGCGCTGGCCGCAATCAAGCAGGCCGCCGCACAGGCTAACCATGAACTGGGCCTGCTCGACACGGCACGATGCGATGCCATCGTCGGTGCCTGCCAGGAACTGATTGGCGGAAAGCTGCATGACCAGTTCGTCGTCGATGTCATTCAGGGCGGCGCCGGCACCTCGACCAACATGAACGCCAACGAGGTCATCGCCAACCGCGCCCTCGAATTGCTCGGATACCAGCGTGGCGAGTACCAGCACCTGCACCCGAACGAACACGTCAACATCGGGCAGAGCACGAACGATGTCTACCCCAGCGCGCTCAAGGTCGCTACGTGGTTCGGCATCATCGGGCTCGTGGACGCCATGGCGGTCCTGCGGCGCGCTTTCGAAGCGAAGGCCGACGAGTTCGCCCACATCATTAAGATGGGACGCACCCAGCTGCAGGACGCCGTGCCGATGACGCTGGGGCAGGAATTCAGCACCTACGCCGTGATGCTCGGAGAGGACGAGGCCCGCCTGCGCGAAGCCGCCATGCTGATTTGCGAGATCAACCTGGGCGCGACGGCAATCGGAACCGGCATCACCGCACATCCTTCGTATGCCCCGGTGGTGCTGCGGCGCCTGCGCGAGATCACGGGCATCCCCCTGGAAACCGCGCCCAATCTCATTGAAGCGACACAGGACTGCGGCGCCTTCGTGCAGCTTTCCGGCGTGTTGAAGCGCGTTGCCGTGAAGCTTTCAAAGACGTGCAACGACCTGCGCCTGTTGTCGAGCGGGCCGCGCGCGGGGCTGGGCGAGATCAACCTGCCGCCGATGCAGGCCGGCTCCAGCATCATGCCCGGCAAGGTCAACCCCGTGATCCCCGAAGTCGTGAATCAAATCGCCTTCGAGGTCATCGGCAATGACATCACGGTCAGCTTTGCGGCAGAGGCCGGCCAGCTTCAGCTCAATGCGTTCGAGCCGATCATCGCGCACAGCCTGTTCAAAAGCATCAGCCATCTGCGCAACGGCTGCCTGACGCTTGCCGAGCGCTGCGTCAACGGCATCACCGCGAATGCCGACCGGCTGCGCGCCACGGTCGAGAACTCGATCGGCGTCGTGACGGCGCTCAACCCGTACATCGGCTATGCGAATGCGACGGCCGTTGCCCAGGAAGCCCATGCCACGGGCAGCAGCGTGTACGAGATCGTCTTGCGCAAGGGCTTGCTGTCGAAGGAAGAACTCGACCGGATCCTGCGGCCCGAGACGCTGACGCAACCGGTGCCGCTGGACTTGCACGGAAAATTGCATTGAGCACGATCGCCGCGGCAGCCGGAGCGTTTCAGCGTAGACAACGCCGGTGGGCGTATGAGGCCCCCCTCCTCTGCTCCCGCCTTCTGCGCCCTCCCCGGATTCGCGTTAACATTCCGCAGTCCCCGCACCCGGCTTGACTTCCTCATGAGCAACCTCAACCAGCAATCGGTACTTACCGTTCACCACTGGACAGACACGCTGTTCAGCTTTACCTGCACCCGCGATCCCGGCTTTCGCTTCGAGAATGGCCAGTTCGCCATGGTCGGCCTGGAAGTCAATGGCCGCCCCTTGTTGCGCGCCTACAGTATTGCCAGCGCCAATTACGAAGAGACGCTGGAGTTCTTCAGCATCAAGGTTCCGGGCGGTCCGTTGACGTCTCGCTTGCAGCACCTGAAAGTCGGCGACCCGGTTTTCGTCGGCAAAAAGCCGACCGGCACCTTGCTGGTCGACAACCTGTTGCCAGGCAAGACGCTATGGCTGCTCGCCACCGGCACTGGCCTGGCTCCGTTTCTCTCGATCATCCGCGACCCGGAGGTGTACGAGCGCTACGACAAGATCGTGTTGACCCATACCTGCCGGTATGTGGAAGAGCTGGCCTATCAGGAACTGATTTCAGAGCACCTGCCGCAGCACGAATACCTCGGTGAACTGGTACGCGAGAAGCTGGTCTATTTCCCGACCGTCACCCGCGAGGATTTCCACACCCGCGGCCGGATCACCGAACTGATCGAGACCGGCGAGTTGTTCGACCGTCTGGAGGTCGGGCCCTTTTCGACCGAACGCGATCGCGTCATGCTGTGCGGCAGCCCGGACATGCTCAAGGAAATTCGCGGGCTGCTCGAAGCGCGCGGCTTCGTGGAAGGCAATATGAACCACCCGGGCCATTTCGTGCTGGAAAAGGCCTTTGTCGGGTAGGCTTCAGGCTTGTCGGTGTCGAAGGCATGCGGGATCGCCGGCGAGAATGACGTCCGGCGAAATCCCGTTCATTCTCTTTCGCCGGAAAACATCGTCATTCGCTGCGAGATATGGTCCAGCAGCGCCAGCGCCGCCGCCGGCAAAGGGCGACCGGCCTTGACCAGCAACCGCGCCTGCGTTCCCTGGAAAAGCGGATGGTCAAGCGGCACCACAGCGAGGGTGCCGGCCGCGATCTCCCGATACGCAGCAAACTCGCCGATCAACGTCATGAAGTTTTCGTAGGCGACGAACTGCTTGAGCGCAGTGAGGGAATTGCTCACCAGCGTCGGGCGAATCCGGATGTTCTCGGCAAATTCCAGCATCTGCAATGCGTGCCCGACGCCGAACGACGGCGGCATCATCGCCAGCGGATAGGACTGCAGGTCGCCAATGCTCGCCGGACCGCCCCGCAAGGCCAGCGGATGGTCGCGCCGGAGCAGCACCACCACGGGCTGCGATGCGCTCGCCCGATACGCGATGCGCGGATGCGGAGGCGGATTGTAGGCCAGGCCGATGTGCGCGCGGCTTTCCGCGACTTCGTTCAGCACGTCATCGACCGGGAGGATATCCAGCCGGATGTCGAGCTCGGGGTATTGCGCGCAGAACGGCGCCAGGACTTCATTGACCAGCGGATCCACATAGCCCTCGCTCATCGCCAGGTGGACCTCGCCTTGCCGCAGCCCCTGCAGCGCGTGCAGCTCGTCTTCGAGTTTCTCCTGGTGCGATCGGTAGCCGCGCCAGAACTCGATCAGGTGCGCGGCCGCGGCCGTCGGACGCAGCCCGCGCGGCTCCCGCTCGAACAGCATCGCCCCTAGCTCTTCTTCCAATAGCCGGATCTGGCGCGTGATGACGGACGGCGAGGTGTTCAGGCTGTCAGCCGCCCCACGGATGGTCCCGTGCACCAGCACCTCCCGGAAATACCGCAAACGCTGCTGATTGATCTCACGCATTCTGGAATGTTCGCAGGACAGATGTGTCGGGGAAACGCCCACCTTACCCCAACCACGCGGCTTGTGCGCATCATGGCTTGCCGCCTTGCGCCGTATCAGTCACCTGCGTTGCTCAAAAGGCAACAACCCGTGAACACAGTTGCTGTTTGCCGGAACACTCCGCGCTGTCACGATCCGTTTCCAGAAGACGCCATCCACAGGCGATACCAAGGAGACAGGATGTTTGCAAACCCGACCGCAAGCGCCGTTGACAGCGCGACCGCGCTTTACAGCAAGATCAACTGGCGGCTGCTTCCCTTCCTGATGATCTGCTACCTGTTCGCCTACCTTGACCGGGTCAACGTGGGCTTTGCCAAACTGCAGATGCAGAGCGACCTTGGCTTCTCCGATGCGGCGTACGGCATCGGCGCGGGCATCTTCTTCATCGGCTATGTGCTGTTCGAAATACCGAGCAACCTGATGCTGCCTCGCATTGGCGCGCGCAAGACGTTCAGCCGCATCCTGGTGCTGTGGGGCATCACCTCCGCCTGCATGCTGTTCGTGCGCAATGTGCCGATGTTCTATGCCATGCGCTTCCTGCTGGGCATCTTCGAGGCGGGCTTCGCCCCGGGGATGATCTACTACCTGTCCTGCTGGTATGGTCCGCAACGCATGGCCCGGGCCATCGCCATTGTCTTCCTGGCGGGGCCGATCGGTGGCATTGTCGGCGGCCCGGCCTCGGCGTGGCTGATGACTACGCTCGCCGGGACCGCCGGCCTGGCGGGCTGGCAGTGGATGTTCCTGGTCGAGGGCCTGCCCTGCATCCTGCTCGGCATTCTGTCGCTCCGGTTCGTGCCAAACCGCCCGGCGGACGCCGCCTGGCTGACCACGCGGGAACAGCGCCTGCTCGAAGCCGAACTGGGGGCTCCTGTCGGCCACAAGCACGCCTTCAGGGCCGTGGCCCGAGACGCGCGCGTCTATGTGCTGGCACTGGCCTACTTCTGCCTGATTGCCGCGATCTATGCCATCAGCTTCTGGCTCCCGAGCCTGATCAAGGCGCTCGGCGTGTCCGACACGGTGCAGCTTGGCTGGTACTCGGCCATCCCCTACGTGGCCGCCGCGTTTGGCATGTATTTCATGGGGCGCAGGTCCGACCGGGTAGGCGAGCGACGCATCCACTGCGCGGTACCCGCCATGGCGGCCGGGCTGTTGCTTGGCGCATCGACTCTGGCCGGTGGCAGTCTCGCCGTCTCGCTGGTCTTGCTCACCCTTGCCACGATGTGCCTGTGGATGGCCTACACCGTGTTCTGGGCCATGCCCGCCGAGTACATCAAAGGTCCGGCGGCAGCCGGTGGCATCGCGCTGATCAACACGATCGGATTGTCGGGCGGCTTTTGGGGACCGGCCATCATCGGGTGGGCCAAGACGGCGACCGGCACCCTGCACGCCGGCTTGCTCGTGCTTGCCTTCCTGCCATTGGCCGCAGCGCTGATCATCCTGGCGAACAAGCTGCCGGCGAAGCGGTAATCAACCTCGAAGCAGCGCGCGCTGGCTGCCGTTCAACCGGAAAACCGGGTCGCCAGGGTGTGCTGCCATGTCAAACTGTCCGATTCTGTTGGGGCGGGCAAGGAAAGGAGTCACAACATGCTTTTACATCTGTCGACCTGGTCTGAAATCGAGCGGTTCCTGCAGCGTAGCCGCACCATCGTCATCCCGATCGGTTCCAACGAGCAGCATGGGCCCACCGGCCTGCTTGGGACTGACTGGCTGTGCCCGGAGATCATTGCGCGCCAAGCCGAGAAAGTCGCCGACATCCTGGTCGGGCCGACATTCAATACCGGCATGGCCCAGCATCACCTGGGTTTTCCGGGCACCATCAGCCTGCGCCCGTCCACCTTCATTGCCGCGATCGGTGACTGGACACGCTCGCTGGCAGGCCATGGCTTCGAGAAGATCCTGTTCCTCAACGGGCACGGCGGAAATATCGCCTCGATCGAAGCCGCGTTCTCCGAGATCTACGCCGAGGCAAGCTTTGGCCGGCGACGCGCGGGTTTCGCCCTGAAGCTCTGCAACTGGTGGGACCTGGATGGCGTGGGCGACCTGGCGCGCGAGCAGTTTCCGAGCGGCCATGGGTCGCACGCCACCCCCTCGGAAATCGCCATTACGCAATGGGCCTTCCCCGATGCCATCAAGCACGCCGACTACGTGCCACGAATCGCCCCGTCAGGCCCAATCCGCGACGCACTCGACTTCCGCGCGCGCTACCCGGACGGCCGCATCGGCTCCGATCCGGGACAGGCCACTCCGCAAAAGGGCGAGGCACTCGTTATGCTGGCCGCGCAAAGCCTGGCGCGCGAACTGGAATGCTTCGGCAGCGAGCCCATTCCGGCCTGATGGCGTCCGTGACGACTGCCGAGGGGGAGGAAATCCATTGGCTAGTAGATACGCAATGCCTCGCCCCCCTGCTTCCCTACTCCCCTACTCCGCCCGGATGTCCGCGCGCGCCGCCACGGCGCGCATTTCCGGCAATTCCTTCTCGACCCGCGCCTTGACCGCCGCGCCATTGCCATAAGCCGGTGTCAGCCCCAGTTCGACCATCCGCGCCCTGGTCGCCGGCGCATTGGCGACCTCCTCCAGCGCCTTTTCCAGCTTCTGCTGTACCGGCGCAGGCAGGCCAGCCGGCGCCATCAACGCGAACCAGGTGCCCATCTGGAACCCGGGATAGCCGCTTTCCGCCACCGTTGGCACTTGCGGCAACGCCGGCAGCCGCTGCGCCGACAGCACTGCCAGCGGCTTGATCTTGCCGCCCTTGATCAGCGGCAGGCTGGCCACCACGGTGTCCACCGCGACCTGCACCTGGCCGCCGGCCAGCGCGGTCAGGCTGGGTGCGCTGCCATTGAACGGGACATGGACCATGCGCGTGCCGGTGGCTGCCTTCAGCATCTCCCCGCCGAAATGGACCGAAGAACCCGCACCGAAAGAGCCATAGGAAAACTTGTCGGGACTCGCCTTCGCCTGGGTCACGAGATCCTTCAGCGAATTGACGGGGATCCCGGGGGTGACCACCAGTACCAGGCTCATGTCCGCGACCAGTCCCAGCGGCGCAAAGCTCTTGACCGGGTCGTACGCCAGGTTGTGCCGGATCGCCGGGTTCAGTGTCAGCGTGGTGCTCGCGGCGAGCAGCAGCGTGTAACCGTCCGGCGTGGCCTTCGCGACTTGCGTGGCGCCGATCACCGTGCTGGCCCCTGGCTTGTTTTCCACCACCACCGATTGCCCTAGCTTCTCGCTCAGGCCGACCGCCAGCAAGCGGCCCAGCACGTCGGTCGCGCCGCCGGCCGCAAACGGCACCACCAGCCGGATCGGATGCTCGGGCCAGTGGGCCCCCTGCGCCGCGGCCGGCGTCGTGGCCAGCGCGGCGGCCAGGCCAGCGCATGCAAGGAACAGCTTCGTGGGCGTTGCGGTCATCGTTCAACTCCTGCCTGCAGTTTTTTAGGGGAAAGCGGGGAAAAAACGGGAGAAAGCGAAGCAATGCGGGTGGCGGCGGGCCACCCGCTCGACAAACCTGACGCCTTGAGGCCTACCCCAGCAACGGGCTGCGCAGGCGAGAGAAGCCGCTCGCATGGTCGTAGGCATGGCCGAGCTGCAGCACCGCGGCGTCGGTCTGCGCAGGTCCGATGATCTGGATGCCGGCAGGCAGCCCCTGGCGGCTGAAACCCGCTGGCGCCGCCAGGGCCGGCAGTCCCGCCATGGTCGCCGGCACCACGGCCTGCATCCAGCGGTGATAGGTGTCCATGTCGCGGCCGCCGATGGCGTGCGGCCAGTCCAGCTCGGCTTCGAAAGGGAAGACCTGCGCGGCCGGCATGACCAGGTAGTCGAAGCGCTCGAACAGCGCGCGCAATGCCTGGTACCACGCGCTGCGCTCGCTCATGGCCTCATACACGCGCGGACCGGTCAGTGCCAGCCCGCGTTCGATTTCCCAGACGGCCTCCGGCTTGAGTTGGGCCCGCCTGGCGGGATCGCGATAGAGCGCATGGTTGGCGCCCGCCACGGCAAAGCTGCGCAGGTCGATCCACGCGTGCCAGAGGCGCTCAAGGTCGAAGTCCGGCAGCGCAGCGTCGACCGTGCAGCCCAGCGCACGCAGGTGACTAAGCGCCATGACGCACGTGTCGAGCAAGCCGGCTTCGGTTGGCAAATGGCCGCCAAGGTCGCCGAGCCAGCCGATGCGCACGCCGGTCCAGTCTCTCTCCGGCGGCAGGACGAAGCTGCCCGGGGCCTCGGCGCGGCGCGTCAGCGGCAGGCGCGCGTCGAACCCCGCCTGCGCCGACAGCAGCAGCGCCAGGTCCGGCACATTGCGCGCCATTGGCCCGGCCACGCTGAATTGCTGGAAGAAGACCTCGTCGGCCGGCCCGTGCGGCACGCAGCCGAACGAGGTGCGCAGGCCATAGACATGGTTGAACGCGGCCGGCGTGCGCAGCGATCCCATCATGTCGGAACCATCGGCCACCGGCAGCATGCGCAGCGCCACCGCGACGGCAGCCCCGCCGCTGCTGCCGCCGGCCGAGCGCGCCGGCTCCCACGCGTTGCGGGTGGTGCCATAGACAGGGTTGTACGTATGGCCGCCCAGCCCGAACTCGGGCGAATTGGTGCGGCCGACGAACAGTGCGCCGCCGGCGCGCATGCGCTCGAAAATGACGGCGTCGGTCTGGCTGACCTGGCCCGCGAAGATCGGCGACCCCTTGGTGGTGACCATGCCGGCGGCCGGCATGATGTCCTTGGGCGCCTGCGGGAAACCGTGCAACGGGCCGCGGCGGGCGCCCCGGGCGAGTTCGTCGTCGAGCCCCGCCGCCTGCTTGCGCAGCGTGTCCCGGTCCACCGGCGCGACGATGGCGTTGACGCGCGGATTGTGGCGGTCGATCTGCGCCAGGTACGCATCGAGCACCTCCACGCACGACACCTCGCGCGCCTGGATGGCCCGTGACACGGCAACAGCGTCGAGTTCGACGATGGAATCGGTCGGGGTGCCGGGAATCGCGTTCATGGAAGCCTGTCTCCTCTGTCCTTGTGTCAGGAAAGAGCATAGGGGCGGCGTGGGTTTCCCACAATCGAGGATTTTTTCAAATACCCTTGCATAAAACGCAAACCTGGATCGCACCCTGGCCCAAACATCACCGATGCTCTCGCACCGCCTGCAGGACACCTCGCTGCGCTATTTCCTGGAAGTCGTCCGCACCGGTTCGCTGACCGACGCGGCGCACCGGCTCAACGTCACCGTGTCCGCGGTGAGCCGCCAGGTGGCGGCCATGGAAGCCTTGCTGGGCGTGCCGCTGTTCGAGCGCCGTCCGCGCGGCATGGTGGCCAGCGCCGCCGGCGAGTTGCTGGCCGCCTATGCGCTGCGCAATGCGCTGGAGGCCGATCGGGTAGTGACGGAGATCGCCGCGCTGCAGGGGTTGCGACGCGGGCGCGTGCGGGTGGCCAGTTCGGCGGAATTCGCCATCGAGTTCCTGCCGCGCGCCATTGCCGACTTCCGCGAGCGCTATCCGGGCTTGCACTTCCATGTGCGCGTGGCCCCGCCGGCGGAGGTCACGGGCATCGTGCTGCATGGCGACGCGGATATCGGCATTACGTACAGCCGGGCCGCCGAGCAAGGGATCCGGGTCGAACACCGCCAGGCGGCGCCGGTGATTGCCATCATGCGGCCCGATCATCCGCTGGCGCGGTTTCGCAGCCTCACGCTGGCGCAGATGCAGCCGTATCCGCTGGCGCTGCCGGAAGGCGACAACACCGTGCGCCAGCTCTTCGACATTGCCTGCGGCGAACGCGGCATCGCCTTCGAGCCGGTGCTGGTGAGCAACCAGTTCGAGACCCTGACCAGCTTCGTGCTGCACGGCGGCGGGCTGTCGATTTCGGGCGGGGTGACGGTGGGCGACCGACTGCGCCGCGGCGAACTGCACGCCGCGACGATCCGCGAACGCGGCATGAGAAGCCGTGCGATTGAACTGCAGTCCCTGGCCGGGCGGACCTTGCCCGATGGCGTGCGGGCCTTCCTCGGCTTCGTGCGTGACCGGCTGGTGGAGGAAGCCGCCCTCGCCGCCTGAGTGCGCCCCGCGCGGCCGGCTTACTTCGCGAACAGCGAGGACATGTCGGCAAACGCCTTCAGCTCCAGCGCGTTGCCCGACGGATCCAGGAAGAACATGGTGGCCTGCTCGCCGACCTCGCCCTTGAAGCGGATATGCGGCTCGATGACGAATTTCACGCCGGCCGCGGCAAGCCGGTCCGCCGCGGCTTGCCAGGCTTCCATCGACAGCACGGCGCCGAAATGGCGTACGGGCACGGCGTGGCCGTCCACGGCACTGGTGCCATGGTGGCCGCATTCCTCGGGCGACAGGTGCGCCACGATCTGGTGGCCATAGAAGTTGAAGTCGATCCACGCGTCCGAACTGCGGCCTTCGGGGCAGCCTAGCAAGGCGCCATAGAACTCGCGCGCGCTGGCAAGATCGTGGACCGGGAAGGCCAGGTGGAACGGGGGAATGACGGCAGTGGTGGCGCTCATGGTTCGGGGGCTCAAGGATGGAAACGTTGGAAGGCGGCTGGCCCAGGCCGGGCCGGCGCCCACAGAGCACAAGTCTATGCATGACGAATGATGATGAAAAGCGATATATTTTCACGCTGAGTCACATCAAAATCGATCAATCAGCATGCTGCGAGAACTACGCACCTTTATTGCGGTCGCCCGGCACGGCACCTTTGCCGGCGCTGGCGCACGGATCGGGCTGACCCAATCGGCGGTCAGCGCGCAGATCCACCGGCTGGAAGACGAATTGGGTTTTCCGCTGTTCGATCGCACCGGGCGCTCCGCCCGGCTCAATGCCGCCGGCCGGGACACGCTCGGACTCGCCGAGGAACTGGTCGCGCTGTATGAACGGATCGGCCACCGGGGACCCGATGCGCAAGGCGGCATGGTGCGCATCGGCGCCATTGCGTCGGCGCAAGTGACTTTCCTGCCCGATGCCATCGCCCGCTTTCGTGCCGAACTGCCGGGGTGCCGCGTGCGCATGGTGCCGGGCGTCTCGCTGAGCCTGCTGGGCCAGGTCGATGCCGGCGACATCGATATCGCGGTGCTGATCCGGCCGCCCTATGCGCTGCCGGCAGAACTGGACTGGCGCCCGTTGCTGCGCGAGCCGTTCGAGCTGCTGGTGCCGCCGGCCATGGCCCACTGCGACTGGCGCGACGCCATCCAGTCGGCGCCGTTCATCCGCTACGACCGCGGCTCGTTCGGCGGCCGGCTGGTCGACCAGTTCCTGCGCCAGCAGCGCGTGGTGGTGCAGGAAGCGGTCGAACTCGACGAACTGGAAGGTATCGTGCAACTCGTGGCGCGCGGGCTGGGTGTGGGGCTGTCCCCGCGCACGTTTGCCGCGGCACCATGGCCGCCGGGCGTCGTGGCGCTGCCGCTGGGTGCGGACACGTTTTATCGGGAGGTCGGCCTGGTCGAGCGGGCGCCGCACAGCCGCCAGCCCGTCGCCAGCCGGCTCGCGGAGCGCATTGCCGAAGCCGCGCGGGCACTGACCTGATAGCGTTACTGTCCGGCTACCGCCAGAATAGAACCTCTGCGCAAGCCCGACCGGGGGAACGACCTGGCGCGTGCGGGCAACGCAACCGAATCAAAGGACCCAACCATGACCACACAATCCGAAATCGCCATCCTGGCAGGCGGCTGCTTCTGGGGCATGCAAGACCTGCTGCGGCGGTATCCGGGCATACTCGCCACGCGCGTGGGCTACACCGGCGGCGACGTGCCGAACGCCACCTACCGTCACCACGGCACCCACGCGGAAGCCATCGAGATCGTCTTCGATCCCATGCAGATCAGCTATCGCCAGATCCTGGAGTTCTTCTTCCAGATCCACGATCCGACCACGAAGAACCGCCAGGGCAATGACATCGGCACGAGCTATCGGTCTGCCATCTTCTATCGCGACGATGCGCAGAAACAGGTGGCGCAAGACACGATTGCCGATGTCGATGCGTCCGGACTGTGGCCCGGCAAGGTTGTGACCGAGGTCGTGCCCGCGGGCCCGTTCTGGGAAGCCGAGCCGGAACACCAGGACTATCTGGAGCGTTATCCCAACGGCTACACCTGCCATTTCATCCGGCCCGGCTGGAAGCTTCCCAAGCGCGGCTGACGGCACGGCAGTCCGGGGCGGCGCGCCTTCAGGGGGGCGCCGCTCCCGCTCAAAAGGCAATCACCACGCTCACCAGCAGTGAAGCCCACATCAGCGCGGTGGCGAGCCACGCGAGCGAATGCACCAGCACCGGCGTACGGAACTCTCCCACTACGGCCTTGTGTCGTGACATCAGCTGAAGCATCACCATGGCGGGCGCCGCGGCGACACCGTTCAGGACCGCACTCCACACCAGCATTTTCGCGGGCTCAATGGGCAACCAGCACAGCGTGGTGCCGATGAGCATCGTGATGGCGATCACCGCGTAGAAACTCCTGGCCGATAGCGGCTTCTCTTCCAGGCTGCGTCGCCAGCGCAGCGCCTCGGCGGCCGCATAGCCGACGGATCCGGCCAGGACGGGGACGGCGAGCAGGCCGGTTCCGATAATGCCCAGGCTGAACAGCAGCACCGCCCACTTTCCGGCTACCGGCTCCAGCGCCTTCGCCGCGGCTGCCGAACTGTCGATGTCCAGGACGCCGGCCTGATGCAAGGCATACGAAGCGGTGATCATGATGCAAAGCGCGATGGCCGCGGACACGACCATGCCCGCGATGGTGTCCACGTTGATGCGACGGAACTGCTCGCTGGCCTGCTCGGGCGCATCGTGAAGCGGCAACGCGGCACCATCCATCCCTATCTCCTCGACTTCGCTGGCGGCCTGCCAAACGAACAGATAGGGGCTGATGGTGGTGCCCAGCACGGCAACGACTATGGCCAAATAACTGCCGGAGAACTCGAAGCGCGGCCATACCGCTGCCAGGGCGGCTTCGCGCCAGTCGATGTGGAGCAGGAACATCGCTGCGACATACACCAGCAGCGAGAGACTGAGCCATCGGAGATAGTTCGCGTACTTCCGGTACGGGACGAACAGTTGCAGACCCAGGGACACCGCTGCGAAGACCACCGTGTAGAGCCAGCGCGAGCCGCCCGCCACAAGCGCCAGGGCGTCGCCCATGGCCGCCAGGTCCGCGCCGACATTGAGCGTGTTGGCAACGACCAGCAACACCACGAAGCCGTACGCGAGCGGTCGGGACTGATGGCGGCGAATATTGGCCACGACGCCCCGCCCGGAAATGCGGCCCAGCCTGGCGCAGACCAACTGTATGGCGATCATCAGCGGGAGCGTCAACAGCACGCTCCAGAGCAAGCCATTGCCGAACTGCGCGCCGGCCTGGGCGTAGGTAACGATGCCGCTGGGATCATCGTCAGCCGCGCCGGTCACCAGGCCCGGCCCCATGAGCTTGTACCAGGGTACGTTGCCGTCGGGTTTTGTTCCGGCTGCGGCCCCTGCTTCGGCAACCACGCCTGTGTCGGACTTATCCACGATAGGCTCCCCGGTTAGCAACGCTCGCCGTGCCACGGCGCTGGCCCGCACGACGCAGATACCGCGGCAGGAAGCGGCGCACGCCGTCATCGGGAAAGCGCACTTCCACCCACTCCGCCGACACGGCGACCACCGTGCCCGCACCGAAGCGCCGCGCGCGCACCTCGTCGCCCTCGGCGAACGGGGCCGGCGTCGTGCCGGTCGGCACCGTCTGACCGACGTTGATCTGATGCGCCGTGGCCTCTGCGAGGCGCCGGCAACTATCGCAGGTGCCGCAGCGCTCGGGCCCCTCGGTTTCGTCGTAGTACTCCAGCAGCAGCTTCCAGCGACAACGCCCGCTATGCGCATAGTCGAGCATGGCCTGCAGCGTCTCGCGGTCTTCGCGGCTGCGCGCGTCGTAGCGCGCGGCGATGGTCTCGATGTCCCCGGCCTGGCCGTCGCGCAACGAGAACCGACCGTCGCGGCCACGCTTCACGACGCCGAAGTCCGCCAGCATTCTCATGCCCGCCTGCAATCGGCGGGCGCCAATCTGCGGCAGCGCCGTCCGCATTGCCGGCAGGGCCATGGGAGTGCCCCGCAAGGCGGTGGCCATTTGCCGCAGGTCGGAGGCCGCCGGATAGCGGTTGGCCAGGAAGAAATGGTGGATGCGCTTGTCCTTCTCGTCGAAAACCAGCGTACAGCGCGCGGTCCCGCCGTCGCGCCCGGCTCTCCCGGACTCCTGGTAATAGGCATCGAGGCTACCCGGACACTGCGCATGGACGATGAAACGCACGTCGGGTTTGTCGATGCCCATGCCGAAGGCGTTAGTCGCGACCATCACGTCCGCGCGCCCCGCCATGAACGCCTGCTGTGCCTCGCGGCGCTGGGCGGCCGTGCGGCGGCCATGATAGAGCGCCACGCTTTTTCCTGCTTGCTGCAGGTCGCCGTAAAGCTGCTCCGCCAGCGCGACGGTGGCGGTGTAGACGATGCCCGCGCCCCGCCCCGCCGCTACCTGTCGCAGTACGGCCTCCAGCCGTTCGGACTCTCCGGACACATGCTCGACCGAATAGATCAGGTTTGGCCGGAACAGCGGCGCTCGCACGATGCGGGGCTTGCGCATGCGCAGGTGGGTGGCGATGTCCTTGACGACGGCGTCTGTCGCCGTGGCGGTAAGCGCCAGGATGGTCGGTCGCGACAATGCCATGGCGGCATCGCCCAGCCCAAGATAAGCCGTTCGAAAATCGTGTCCCCATTGCGAGATGCAGTGCGCTTCATCCACCACGAACAAGCGGACGTCGTTGCGGCGCACGGCTTCCATGACGGCCTTGTCCTCGAGTTGCTCCGGCGTCGTCAGCAAGATGCGCTCGCGCCCTCTTGCGAGGCTGTCCAGCGCGGCATCCCCTACGGCACTGTTGACCACCGCGGGCGGCAGATCCAGGCGATCCAGCTTGCCTGCCTGGTCCTGCATCAATGCAATGAGCGGTGAAACGACCACGGTGAGTCCTTGCTGCAACAGCGCAGGCAACTGGAAACACAGAGACTTACCGCTGCCGGTCGGCATGATGGCGATCGTATCGTGGCCCTGCAGCACACTGGCAAGGACGTCGGCCTGCCCGGGACGCAGGTGCGTCACGCCAAAGCGGTCGTGCAGGATCTGCATCAGGGCGCGCGGCAACGTCTGTGGCATGGGCGTCGGAGGAAAGCATCTCCCTGAGCCAGCAATATCCGTGCCGCTCGTGCATTGGCTTGCGTCCCTTGCAGGGATTCGGGGGGACCATGGTGCGCCCGTTGGAAAGGCACCCTTTTTGCGTCCGTTCTGTCCCGAACTTACATTTCCGCGCCAGCCCCGCCGTTCGGGCTGTCTGCAATGCGCGGATTACGAACATCCCGCGACCATTTCAATTTGTGGGGAATTTCACTAGCCTGATTTCCCTGGGAGGCCTGCGCGAATCACTTTTCCACAGCACGGATACACGCGCACGCATCTCCGTACAACGAAAAAACTGGAGAAGAGATCGTGCGTTCAGTATTTCATCGAGCCAGTCCGGAAAAGGTCGCCGCGAAGGAACTGCAGCAGATGCGCCTCACCCTGTTCCAGTCGGAGCGCCGCCTGCTCAATGCGCAGATGCAGGCGGCTTACTACCGCGATATCGTCGCATTTATGGAGGATGTCGCCTCAAGCGGACTGGAAAGCGTCGTCGACAGGCGCGCTGCGCCGGCGCAACCTGCGCCTGATTTCCCTGACCCGTCCTCGCTCGAATCCGCCACGGTCCCCATTGCCCCCGTCGCGGCGTAATGAGCCTGGCCACGCCACTGCCCGGCCCGGCTACTCAATCGCGCGGAACTGCGCGCAGAGCCGGAACACGTCTTCAGTCAGCGCGATCTGCTTCGCCTTGACGTAGCGCGTCGCGAGTTTCATCAGTTCCTTGATGTCGCGTCCGCTCGCGTTTGGATAGGCAGCGGTCAGGGCCTCCACCAGTGCATCGGACGGCGCCGCGCCGCACTGCTCGGCCTGCAGGCGCCACAGGCGCGCAGCATCGTCCCGGCTCGGGGTCTCGTAGTGGATCGTGGCGATGCAGCGCGACAGGATGGCGTCGTCGACATCGCCGGTGCGGTTCGTGGTCATGAACAGCAGGCCGCTGAAATACTCCAGCGTGCGCAGGAATTCCGCGACGATGGCGTTGTGCTCCAGGTCATTGTCGCGCCGGCGGATATAGACATCGGCCTCGTCGAGCAGGAGCACCGCATTCCAGCGCATGGCACGGCGCAGGATTTCCATGAGCGATGCGCCCACCGAGGCCGCGGTCGTGCCGAGCTGCCCCGAATGCACGCGATACAGCGGCTTGCCTACGACTTCCGCATACACCTCCGCGGTCAGTGTCTTGCCAAGTCCGGGCGCTCCCTGGCAGAGGATGGTCGTACCGCCCGACTTGCCGGGCACGAAGTCCTGAACCAGCACGTCCATGTGCGAGGTCAGGATATCGATCAGGTCGCGATGGTGATCCGGCAGCACCAGCTTGTCGCGCAGTTCGGGCCGGTAGCGGTATTCGGTCAGGTGCTGGACATGCACCCAGACGTTCTGGTGCCACTCCAGGTGGAACAGGTGGACGTAGCCGTGCAGCGGCACTTTCTCGAAGCCGCTGGGGACGCCGGCCCTGCGCCAGAACTCGGCATCGCAGACCACTTCGAAACGGCGTTCGAGCCGTTCCTCGTCGTTGATGCAGCGTGCGGCCGCGCCGTCGCCAAGGCGCGCCAGCGCGACGTTGCCCTTGCCCTCGACGGTGAAGGCGGCTCCCGTCGCGATGAACTGCGCGCCAAAGCGGCGCTGGTAGCGCAAGAAGCGCTGCGCGTGCAACGCGTACTCCTGCCGGAACTCCGCGCACTCCTTGAAGAAGCCGAAGTCCGCGAGCAATTCGGGAATGGTGCGGTCGACGATCTCGTCGCGCGTGATGACGATCGAAGTCGTCATGCCCCCTCTCCGGAGGGTCGGATCGGTCAGGGCCGAGTTGGCGGACTGCATTGTGTTTGCCAGCAGGTCGATGGCGACATACGGCATGCCTTGCTCCGGCTCCACATGGCGGATGCGCAGGACCAGCCACGGCAGCAGCACGCCATCGCGGCCGCGCTGGTACAGCCACCCATCGATGGCATCGCGCGACAGATAGGCGACCAGCCCGGCCACCAGCATCTCCAGACCCGGTATGGTGCGCGCCTGCGGTGCGTTGTAGATGTTGTCGAGCGCCAGCATCTGGAACAGCAGTTCGCGCTCGTTCTGCGCCTTGCTCAGTGTATAGAGCGAACTCAGCGACTGTGCATCGAACAGGCGCGCCGACACCAGCATGTTGCCGTGGCAGAGGCCGTGCTCCCTGAGCTGCCGCGCCAGTGGCGATTCGGCCTCGATCATAGCGAGCAGCGGATGGATCAGGGACTGCGGGATTTCGAAGTTCATGGGTTGCGCTCCGTTAGCGTCGTACCCCCCCGGGCCGCGCAACGGTGCGCTATGCCAGGAAGAAGCGGATGGCCTCGCCGACCACGGCCGGCTGGATGGCATGCGGGCCGTCGAACTCGACATATTCGACCTCGTAGCCGGCCGCCTTCAGCCTGGTGGCATGGGTGCGTCCGCTGGTCTGCACGGGCAATTGCTCGTCGCCCGATCCATGCGCGATGAAGACCCTTGGCGTGCCCTCCTGCATGAACACGGACATGAAGCCGCCCGAAAAGGCGATCACGTGGCTGGCGATATCGCCATTGGTAATGCCGATCGAGAGCGCGTAGCTCGCTCCGTCCGAAAAACCGGCAAACGCGAGCCGGTCGCGACGGATCGGGTAACGCGCCCCGACCGCCGCCAGTGCGTGATGCAGTTGCTGCAGGTCGGGACCGTTGCCGCCAATCACGATGTCCCACGTGGGAAAGGTCGAATGCGGCGCGAGGATGAGGAACTTGTGCGCATCCGCATGGGGTTCGATAAATGGCAGCACCTTCTCCGGAAACCCGCCCGCACCGTGGAACATGATCCACAGCGGCACCGGCGCATCCACCTGGATGCCTTCGGGCACGTACAGGACGGCGTCGCGTTCGCCGGCGATGCCAAGGCGATGGCGCCCCGGCGGCAATGGCAGGTCCGACGGAATGGCGTGCGTAAAGGCCATCCGGCCGAGCAGCGAAGGATCGAACATGGCGCAAACCAAGCAAGGATTACATGGTGATATGTAATATATCACCATGTTGTGCGCAAGGCGACCTTTGGTGGCAGTTGCCGGGGGCGCCATCAATGCCTGAGATCTTGCTGATAAACGACGCGCTGGCCGTCGGCGTTGGCCGCGGCCACCGCTTCGATGGCCGCGCTTTCGGGCAAGGGGCCGGTCAGGCTCAGTTCGATCTGGTCACCGGGCATCGGCCGCGCCATCAGGAGCCGTTCGTGGTGGTGGCAATACAGCGCGAAGCTGACGCCACGGCGCACCGCATGCGTGGCCCCGGCGCAGAAGCGGCCGACGCAAATCGGGCAATTCCAGTGCCAGGCATCCGGCGCGGACTCCGGCGCATGGGCGTAGCACTGGATGAATTGTGATGATGTCGCCATGAAATCCCCGCAGTTTCTCGGGACGAGATGCTCACCAGCGTAGGACAAAGGCGCCGGGGTCGCGGCCCTTTTTCTGCAGGATTTGACCCGATACTATCCCGATGTCTGACCTTGGCGGCACATGCAAGCGAACAGCCCTGCCGCCATCATTGCGGTGTCCGGCCGAGCCGGCACGCACGATCCAGGAAATCGCTGGCATGGCCGGTGCTGCCCGATGCGCCGTCGACGGGCTGATCCACCACCAGGAAGCCGGACGGGCCATCGCGCCGCGGCACATACGTGACGAATACCCCGCGGTCCGCGATGCGTGCCGGCTCGCGAAGGCTCGACCGGACCGCCTCGAAGGCATTGAAGCGCAGCGTGTGGTCGGATGACGGGATCAGCATGGCACGCACCGGCTTGCCCTGGAAGCGGAACTCGCCCCAGCCTTCGCCGGCTTTAGCAGCGTTCTCGGCAACAAACGCGCGCGCGGCCTCGCTGATGCAGTCGAGATGGATGTGAAGCTGGTCCTGGCTGCGCGATGCGCGGGAGTTCACCGCCAGGCCGACCAGGTTGTCGGGTACGGGCTTGCCGATGGCCTGGCTGACGATGTTGCGCGCTTCCCAGCCGAACGCCCACTGGTTCTGGGCCTTGTCATCGTCCCACAGCTTCGGATCGTCCACGCCTGTCACCCTATGGTCCGGGATCACAAGGTAATGGCTGGGGCCGATGGCGTCCTTATAGAGCACCAGACCGCGTTCGCGGTCAACCACGGCGCAGTCGGCATGTCGATCTCGTTCCGGCATCAGGCAGCGTTCCTGCACGTGTTGCCACAGGCTGTCGCGCGTCATGCCCGGCAGCCACAGGTCTTCCTGGCGGCATTGCGCGGTCAGCGCAAGCGTGGAAAGCGCGATCAATGCGGCTCCGGCCATGCCGCGGCGCAGCCACGGACGACGGGAGTCGCGCTTCGGTTCGGGGGGCAATGCAGGCATGGCGGCAATCATCGCATGGCAACGGCATGCAGCCTGAATAGCACCATGCGGTGACGGCACCATGACCAGGCGGCGCCAGCAGGGCGCCTGCGCTAACGGCTAGTAGCGCCCGTATCGGCCGCCGTAGAAAGAGCCGCTGCGCGGATTGGAAATGATGAAGGCGCGGCTTCGCGCCCATGTTTGGGCAGCGAGGAAGACCTCAGGTTCGCGCTGGCTCCAGTCGCTCACCATCAGCGGGTCCGCGCCGTCTTCCGACGTCGGGTAAACCGCAGCCCTGTGCAGGGCTGCCTGTCCGGGAGTGCCCGGCACGGTAATCATACGAATCGTCACGCGCATCAGCGATTGCATCGAAGCCCGATTGAAGAGGATTCTGTAAAGCGATTATGACTGTTGCGTGATGAAATTCAACTACACGTTTTCTCTCCCTTTCCTTGCGGCAGCCCTGACATTCGTCATCGTTCTGTCATGGCTGGCAGCCAGAATGCGCACGTCATTCAAGCAAGGGAGTCAGATGATGCATGCCATCGAAGTGCGCGGCCTGACCAAGTCGTTCCGCGCCGACCGCAAGGCGCTTGACGATGTCACGCTGCATGTCGCGCCCGGCGAAATGGTCGCACTGCTGGGCGCTTCGGGCTCCGGCAAATCTACGCTGCTGCGCCACATCGCCGGCTTTGTTACCAGCGATGCGCGCTGCGGCGAGATCCTCGTGAACGGCCGCACCGTCCAGAGCCAGGGACGTCTCGCGCGCAACGTACGCAGCGTGCGCTCGGAAATCGGTTTTGTGTTTCAGCAGTTCAACCTGGTCGGGCGCTTGCCGGTCATGACCAATGTGCTGGTCGGCATGCTCTCGCGCCTGCCGAAGTGGCGCAGCCTGTTGCGCCTGTTCCGGGCCGACGAAATCCAGGCAGGCCTCGATGCGCTCGCCCAGGTTGGTATAGACGACTATGCGTTCCAGCGGGCCTCGACGCTTTCGGGTGGCCAGCAGCAGCGCGCCGCCATCGCCCGCACGCTGGTGCAGAACGCCCGCGTGATCCTGGCCGACGAGCCGATCGCCTCGCTGGACCCGGAATCGTCGCGCCGCGTGATGTCGTTGCTGTCGCAGATCAACCGCACGCGCCAGGTAGCCGTGGTGGTGTCGCTGCACCAGGTCGACGTGGCTATGCGCTATTGCCCGCGCGTGGTCGCGCTGCGCCATGGCAAGGTCGTCTACGACGGCCCGTCCGTCGCGCTCACGCCTCACATGCTGCGCGATCTGTACGGCACCGAGGCGGAAGAACTGCTGCACGACACCCTGGACCGCGAGCCGGAAAGCTTTCCCGTTGCGGCGCCCGTGCTGGCGCCCATGAATCTCGCGACGGCCTGAAGGCGGTCGCGCGTCGCTCTTTTTCCAGACGTACCCAAGACGTTCTCCACATCGAATACCAACCGGAGTCATCCCATGCTTCGCAGAACTTTTCTCGCCGTGGTGGCATCGGGCGTGGTCGCCATGCCCGCTTTTGCGCAGGACGCCAAGACGCTGAACATCGGCTTTATCTCGACGGAGTCGTCGTCGAACCTGAAGTCGGCCTGGCAGCCGCTGATCGATGACCTCGGCAAGTCGCTGGGCGTCACCATCAAGCCGTTCTTTGCCTCGGACTACGCCGGCATCATCGAAGGCATGCGCTTCAACAAGGTGCAGATCGCATGGTTCGGCAACAAATCCGCCATGGAGGCCGTGGACCGCGCCAACGGCGAAGTCTTCGCCTCGGTGATCGACAAGGACGGCAACCCGGGCTACTGGTCGCTGCTGATCGTCAACAAGGACAGCGACCTCAAGAGCGTGGAAGACGTCATCAAGCGCGGCAAGGAGCTGAGCTATGGTGCCGGCGACCCGAACTCGACCTCGGGCACGGCCGTGCCGGGTTACTACCTGTGGGCCGCCAACAAGGTCGAGCCGAAGACGCTGTTCAAGGCCGTGCGCATCAGCAACCACGAAACCAATCTGCTGTCGGTGCTGAACAAGCAGGTCGACGTGGCCGTCAACAACACCGAGAACTTCGAGCGCTACCGCATCAACACGGGGAAGAACGCGTATGACCAGGTGCGTGTGTTGTGGAAGTCCCCGCTGATCCCGGCGGATCCGCTGGTCTACCGCAAGGACCTGCCGGCCGACATGAAGAAGAAGATCCAGGCCTTCTTCGTCAACTACGGCAAGGGTACCGATGCCGCACGCGAGAAGCAGGTGCTGGCCACACTGACCTACCAGGGCTTCCGTCCGTCCAGCGACGCGCAACTGGTGCCGATCCGCCAGATTGAACTGGCCAAGGAGAAGGCGCGCATCGAGACCGACACCACGCTGGCCGGCGCCGACAAGCAGAAGCAGCTTGCCGACGTATCGCGCCGCCTGGCCGAACTCGACAAGGCAGTCAGCACGCAGTAACCACCCTGGCGGCTGGCGCGCGCACGTGCCGCCAGCCGCCGCATCTTGTCTCGTCTTCTTGCCACATTGGATTGTCCCCATGACCGCCACCACCCAGCGCGCCCAGCCGCCCTCCCCGAACAGCCAGGCCCGGCCGCCGCGCACGCCGCTTTCCGTGATGCTGATCTGGGCGATCGTGCTGGCCATGCTGGTCCTGTCCTGGAACGGCGCCGACATGCGTCCGCTGGACCTGTTGCGCGATTCCGGCAACATGGCAAAGTTTGCCGCCGATTTCTTCCCGCCTGATTTCCGCGACTGGCGCCACTACCTGGACGAAATGCTCGTGACCGTGCAGATCGCCGTGTGGGGCACGGCCATCGCGGTCTTCATGGCCGTGCCGTTCGGCCTGCTGTGCTCGGCCAATATCGTGCCGGCATGGGTCTACCAGCCGGCGCGCCGCCTCATGGACGCGTGCCGAGCCATCAATGAGATGGTCTTCGCCATGCTGTTCATCGTGGCCGTTGGCCTGGGTCCTTTCGCCGGCGTGCTGGCGCTCTGGATCCACACCACCGGCGTACTGGCCAAGCTTTTCGCCGAGGCAGTCGAGGCCATTGATCCGCGCCCGGTCGAAGGCGTGCGTGCCACCGGTGCGGGGCCGCTCGAAGAGATCGTCTACGGCGTGATTCCGCAGGTGCTGCCGCTATGGCTGTCGTTCGCGCTGTACCGCTTCGAGTCGAACGTGCGTTCGGCTTCGGTGGTGGGCATCGTCGGCGCGGGCGGCATTGGCACCGTGCTATGGGAAATCATCCGCAGCTTCCAGTACGGGCAGACGTGCGCCGTGATGGTCATTATCATTGTGTTCGTGATCGCGATCGACGTGGTCTCGGCGCAGATCCGCAAAGTGCTGGTCTGACCTCACGAACTCAAGTCCGACCTCTAGCAGAACTCCATGCTGACCCTGCCCCGCATTGAATCCCTGTTTGCCAGCCACGGCACCGCCTACTACGGCGGCGAGGCCATCAGCCAGACCGCGCACGCGCTGCAATGCGCGCAACTGGCCGAACAGGCCGGCGAACCGGAACCGCTGATCGTCGCCGCGCTGCTGCATGACGTCGGCCACCTCATGCTGGCCGAAAGCAGCACCACCGACATGCGGCACCAGGAAGCAGCCGCCGACGCGCTGGCCGGACTCTTTGACGCGTCCGTAACCGAGCCGATCCGCTTGCACGTCGCGGCCAAGCGCTACCTGTGCACGGTGGATGCGGGCTACTTCGGCACGCTGTCGCCGGCGTCGGTCCACAGCCTGGCCCTGCAGGGCGGCCCTTACGACGCGACCCAGGCCGCCACGTTCGCCGCGGGCCCGCATGCCGACGCAGCGGTGCGGCTGCGCCGCTACGACGACCTGGCCAAGGTGGTGGACTTGCCCACGCCTTCGCTCGCCTACTACCTCGAGATGGCCGCACGCTGCACGCGCGCCGCGGCATGAGCGATCCGGCGATGACGCTGCGCGAGGTGCAGGGCAGCGACGAAGAGCTTCAGCAGCTTGCCGCCCTGCTTGCGACCATGGACAACGAGCCGGAACTGCCGCTCGCCACCCTGCGCGAGCGCTTCGCGGCGATGCAGGCGTTCCCGTTCTACAGCTGCTACCTGATGGTCAGTGCGCAAGGCGTGCCGCTGGGCACCTTCAGCCTTCTGCTGTTTCCGGTCATGGTCCACGACGGGCGTCCGGAAGCCATCGTCGAAGGCGTGGTGGTCGCCCCCGCCATGCGCGGCACGGGCATCGGCAAGGCCATGATGCTTGAAGCCATGCGGCTGGCGCGTGAAGCCGGGGCGTGCAAGCTGGCCCTGTCCTCGAGCGCGCGGCGCCTGCGCGCCCATGCGTTCTATCGCGGCCTCGGGTTCACCGAGCACGGCATCAGCTTCAGTACCGCGCTATAAGCGCTCGCCGTTACGCAATCAGACGCCGACCAGGCGCGCGAAGGCTTCCGTCGAATCGGCCAGCGCGCCGCTGTTGTCAATCTCCACCAGCCGGCATTGCGCCGGCACGGCAAAGTCTTCCGTCGCGCGTGCCAGGCGCCGCGCGATCGCCTCTTCCGATTCCCGGCCGCGCTGGCGCAGGCGTGCCGCCAGCACTTCCGGCTCGACGCGGACATGGACGGCGCATAGCGCCGGATAGCGCGCCACCGCATGCGGCAGGTACTCGCGCGAGCCGTTGACGATGACCCTCAGGCCCCGCGCCAGCCACGGCTCGATTTCCACGCCGATGCCGTAGTGCAGGCCATGGCTGCGCCAGTGCAACGCCAGGCAGCCCAGGCCGGCCCGGCGCTCGAACTCGCCAGTGGTCAGGGAGACGGAGGCCTCGTTGGCGTCCGCATCACGCGTGATGTAGCGATGGGCCACGACCACCCGGTCATCCGGCCCCAGCCGCGAATGCAGCGCGCGCAGCAGCGAATCCTTGCCGCTGCCTGAAGGTCCCATCACGTAGAACAGGCCGTTGCCGTCGATGCGCACGGGCGGGCTCATGGTTCTAGATAGGCGGCGCCAACGCCGTCCACTACGCCGCCGTCGAAGCGGTAGTGCCTGCCGACGACGAAGTCTTCGCCGGCTTTCGGCTGCACGAAGACGCTCACACCGTCAACGTGCAACGGCGTTTGCAGCAGCGTGCGGCAATCGGCGGACAGCCTGGCAAGCGCGGCGCCGGCCTCCTCCGGCGTCAGCATGCCGGTCAGCGTGATATGGAATTTGAAGGTGTCGAAGACATAGGGGTAGCCCCATATCTCCAGCATCTGGCGCTGCGCGGGCGTGAGTTGATCGGGCTTGCGGCGGGCCAGTTCCTCGGCAGTGGCCGGTGCGCGGAACGGCTCGAAGGCCTGTACGCAGGCATCGGCCAGTGCGTGTGTCGCACGGGCGCCGGCGGTGCTCTCGTCCAGGCACCAGGCCAGGAACCCGCGCAGCGAGCGCAAGACCAGCGGCGCATCGAACGCGGCGTGCTTCTGGGCAAAGGCGCGGGCCGCGGCGTCGAGCATCGGTGCCGACCTGCCCGCGGCCAGCCTGAACGGCGGCTTCAGGGTGGCGTGCAGGCCGTAGTGCGCCGGCGCGTCGATCCATGCCTGCGGCCGGTCCGGATCAGGCAGCGCGGTGCCGGTGTCGGCGTCGCGGCCGAGCCACTGGCTGCCGAAGGCGCGGTACGGTTCGCCGGGGGCGAGGTAGATGGCGTAGCGATGCGCTTGCATGATCAGGCCGCCTTGCTGTCGTTGCCGGCGAACCGGGCATCGGAGATATCGATGACGGGCAGCGGCATGGCGGCGTGCCTGACCTCGCCGCCAACGATCGTTGCGACGACGCGCGGCAGGCTGGGCTGGCGGTCATCGACCACGATCGCGTCGGCGCGCAGGCCCGGGGCCAGCGTGCCGCGATCGCGCAGGCCCGCGGCACGCGCCGGATTGCGCGAGACCAGCTTCCAGGCGATGGGAAGATCCGCCACACCGAGCTGCACCAGCCGGAACGCGGCCTGCAGCGGCGCCGGATAGTAATAGTCGGACGCGAGCACCGTGCACAGGCCGGCCGATACCATTTCCGTGGCATTGGGCGCGCCGGTGTGGCTGGTGCCACGCACCACGTTGGGCGCGCCGAACACGACATCGTCGCCGAGCTGGCGCGCCAGGCGCGCGGTCTCGACCGTCAGTGGGAACTCGGCAATGTGGCACCCCTGCCGATGGTAGTGCTGCCGCGTGGCGAGGTCCGGGTCGTCATGCGATGCCACGGGCAGCCCAGCGCTGCGGGCTGCCGCAACCAGCCGGGACATCGCGGCCGGCACGTCCTGTGCGTGGCGGCTGGCCGTGCGCAGACGATTGCGGAACGTCTCCATGTCGCACTCCGCGCGCTCCGCGTACTGCAGGACCTTGCGCTCGTCGCCGATGCGGCGGGCCATGGTTGGCAGGTGGTCGTTGATCGCCAGCAGCCCGACGCGCCCCGCCTCCATCCAGGCCAGGGCCGTTTCGACGCCATCGAGGTGATAGGCCTCGAAACGCAGGTGCACCTTGTGCGAGGCACCGAGCACCGGCTCGAGTTGGGCCAGCGCTTCGAACATCCGCAGCGCGTAGGCCTCGCCGCGCAGGCCGCCTTCCCACGACAGCGTCACGCCGTGGAACTCGGTCGTGATGCCGTGCGCGAGCAACTGGCGATCGACGTCGAGCAGCGCGCCCGCATAGGGAAAGCTCACGCCGGGGCGCGGCATCACGGCACGCTCGAAGGCATCGCCATGGAGATCGACGATGCCGGGCAGCACGAGCAGGTCGCCTGCGTCGAGGCAAGTCCCCGCCTGCGGCACCTGTTGCGCCACGCAGCCGTCGCGGAACCCCAGCGTGGCCGGGACGATGCCGCCCGTGCCGAGTACGCGGCGGCTGGTGATCCCCGCAAGCGGGGACGTAGTGGATGGGCTAGTGATAGGCATGGTCGATACGTTAGCGCCGGCACGTGACAGCCAGATGTCTAGACCAATGCTTCAGGTCGGGATCGTTCGTGGCCGTCATGAAGGTGCTGCCGATGCGCGTGGCTCGATGGGCTATTCGTTGTCGGAAACGGTGAGCTGCACCCAGTCACCGGCAAAACGGGTCATGCTGTACTGTAGTGGCGCGCCGTCGATATCGACGTTCAGCGCTTCCACCTGCAGCACGGGGCGCGTCTTGGGCTGGTTGAGCAACCGCGCAACGGGCGCGGTGGGCATCGATGCGGTGATGCGCGACCATTTGCGCGTGTAGTCGGCAATGCCGAAATGCGCCAGCCCGCGCGAGATCGACAGCTTCTCGCGCACTTGCTCGGCCAGGCCGGGAAAGCGCTTGTTGTCGAAGTAATGGTCGGCGACGTCGATGGTGCGGTCTTCCGCCTTGCCGATCATCTGTACATGCAGGATATCCGCCGTGCGCGGCAGGCCAAGGTTCTTTGCCATGTCGGGCGCACGCATGACGCGGCTGTCCAGGATCTCGATATGGCCGCGCATGCCCTGCGCCGCAAGGTTCTGCGAAAAGCGCGTGCGGCGCCCGATCGCATAATCGATCGCGTGTTCCTGCACGAAGGTGCCGCGGCCCTGCTCGATCCGCACCAGCCCGTTCAGTTCCAGCTCGCCCATGGCGCGGCGGATGGTGTGGCGGTTGACCGCGAAGCGGCTGGCCAGCTCCGGCTCCGGCGGCAGTTGTTCACCGGGGCCATAGAGCTTGTTGCGGATGTCTTCCGCCAACGCCTCGCCAATCTGGCGCCATACCGCAACGCCGGAACCCCGTTCGACTTCTCGATCAGACATTGTCTTGCCTTGCCCTTTGTCATCAAGCATTCACCGGAGCGGATTCCACTAGAGGGAGGCAAAGACTTCCCCGCACCGATCCGTTCCATCCCCGCAATTGTGCCTCAGCCCCGGCCCGCAACGTTCGGGTCCGAGCATTGGGCGGGTCCGTCACAAAAGCTTCATACCCGTGTGTTCTAGTGTCGCCGTGTTGAGACTGATAACATCTAAACGTATAGACGTATAGGGGTGACGATGAAACACGATACCACGGCGGATGACAACGCAGCCCGCGCTGCGTGGCTGCGCGTCCTGGCGCTGGCACCGCCGGATGTGCTCGATGCGGCCTACGCGCAACTTTCCGCGCAAGGAGCCCTGCCCGCATACCGGCTGCTGCGCAAGCCGGAAGCCGGCATGGCGATGGTGCGCGCCCGTGCCGGCGGTACCGGTGCGCAATTCAACCTGGGCGAAATCTCGGTGACGCGCTGCGCCGTCGTGCTCGAAGGCGGCGCCGACGGCGGCACGGCGGGCGTTGCCTACGTGCAAGGGCGCGGCACGCGCCATGCCGAGCAGGCAGCCGTGCTGGACGCCCTGCTCCAGCGCTCCGACTGGCACCGGCGCGTGCACGACGTGGTGCTCGCGCCGCTCGCCCGGGCTCACGCCGAGCGCGCGGCCAGGCGCGCGGGCGTTGCCGCACAGACGCGCGTGGAGTTTTTCACCATGGTTCGCGGAGAAGACTGACATGCAAACGCTTCAAACAACCTCCGCCGCTGCGAGCGCGGCATTGCTGCCCGGCTTCGGCACCCCGGTCGAAGACGCCCAGCAGGTGTTCCGCCGCGCGCTGGATGCCATGGCACGGCCCGGCACGGTGCAGACGTTGGCGGTGACCAGCGGCGTGCCGGAAGGCCTATCCCCGGCCCAGGCCGCGCTGCTCCTGACACTGGCGGACGCCGACACACCGGTCTGGCTGCCAGCGGGCGTGCCCGCCGCGGTGCGCGCCTTCCTGCGTTTCCACTGCGGCTGCCCGCTGGTTGGCGACGCGGGCGCCGCCACCTTTGTCTGCGTTCCCGCCGGCCACGCCCAGCCGCCGCTGTCCGCTTGCGCGCAGGGCGAGCCCGCCTATCCGGACCGGTCCGCCACGCTCATCGTGGAAGTCGCGTCGCTTGATGACGGTGAAGCGCTGTCGCTGCGCGGCCCTGGCATCGAGACCTCCCGAGCCCTTCGGGTGACGGGCCTGTCCGAGGACTTCCGCACGCAATGGGGCGCCAACCATGCTGCGTTCCCGCTGGGTGTCGACTTGCTGCTGACCAGCGGCGACCAATTCTGCGCGCTGGCCCGCACCACGCAACTGGAGGACTGACATGTACGTAGCCGTCAAAGGGGGCGAACGTGCCATCCTCAATTCCTACCAGATGCTCGATACCTACCGCCGTGGCGACACCGCGCTGCCCGAGCTGACGCTGGCGCAGATCCGCGAGCAGATGCCGCTGGCTGTGTCGCGCGTGATGGCCGAGGGTTCCCTGTACGATCCGCACCTGGCCGCGCTGGCGCTCAAGCAAGCCGCTGGGGATCAGATCGAAGCGATCTTCCTGCTGCGCGCCTACCGCACCACGCTGCCGCGCTTCGGCTACACGCAGGCGGTCGATACGGGCAAGATGCGCCTGGAACGCCGGATTTCGTCGACCTTCAAGGACGTTCCGGGCGGACAGGTACTCGGCCCGACCTACGACTACACGCAGCGCCTGCTGGACTTCTCGCTCGAAGCCGAACGCGATCCGGCGCCGCTGCCACCGTCGCCCCAACCGCTGGCCTCCGACATGCCGCGCGTGACCGCGCTGCTCGAAGCCGATGAACTGGTCGAGGCCGATGCCATCCCTGCCGGCGACCCGGCCCCGCCCGACCTGACCCGCGAACCGCTGACGCTGCCGGCGGGCCGCGCCGCGCGGCTGCAGAACCTGGCACGTGCGGATGAAGGCTTCCTGCTGTCGATGGGCTACTCCACGCAGCGCGGCTACGGCAACTCGCACCCGTTCGCGGCCGAGATCCGCTATGGCACGGCCGAAGTCGAGCTGTTCGTGGAAGAGCTTGGCTTTGCGGTGACGATCGGCGAAGTCGAGCTGACCGAATGCCAGATGGTCAGCCAGTTCACCGGCAACGCCAGCGAGGCCCCGCGCTTCACGCGCGGCTACGGCCTGGTGTTCGGCTACGGCGAACGCAAGGCAATGTCGATGGCGCTGGCCGACCGCGCCATGCGCGCCGGCGAGCTCGGCGAAGCCGCCGACGCGCCGGCCAATGACGTGGAATTCATGCTCTACCACAGCGACAACGTCGAGGCCTCCGGCTTCGTGCAGCACCTGAAGCTGCCCCACTACGTGGACTTCCAGGCCAACCTGGAACTGCTGCGCCGGCTGCGCGCGGAGCAGGAAGCGGCCCGGCCCGATGCGGTGCCTGCCGCAGCTACGTCCGATACCCAGCCTCAGGAGGAGACGCTGGCATGAGTCAGACCAACGCTACCGCAGCGCCGGCCACCCTGGCCCGCGACGACCACTACAACTTCGGCTACCTCGACGAGTCGACCAAGCGCATGCTGCGCCGCGCGCTGCTCAAGGCCGTCGCCATCCCTGGCTACCAGGTGCCGTTCGGCAGCCGCGAAATGCCGCTGCCGTATGGCTGGGGTACGGGAGGCATCCAGGTCACGGCCGCCATCATCGGCACGCAGGACGTGCTCAAGGTGATCGACCAGGGTTCGGACGACACCACCAACGCCATCAATATCCGCCGCTTCTTCGGCCGCGTGACGGGCGTGAAGACCACCGAGCGCACGGCCGCGGCCAGCATCATCCAGACCCGCCACCGTATTCCCGAGTCGCCGTTGCACGCGGGCCAGGTGATGGTGTTCCAGGTGCCGATTCCCGAGCCGCTGCGCTGGCTGGAACCGAGCGAGCGCGAGACCCGCACCATGCATGCGCTGGCCGAGTATGGCTCGATGCACGTCAAGCTGTACGAAGACATTGCCCATCATGGGCATATCGCCACGACCTACGACTATCCCGTAATCGTCAATCAGCGCTACATGATGCGGCCGTCGCCGATTCCCAAGTTCGACAACCCGAAGCTCGATCGCAGCCCCGCGCTGATGCTGTTCGGCGCCGGGCGCGAGAAGCGCGTCTATGCGGTACCGCCGTACACCTCGGTCAGGAGCCTCGATTTCGTCGACCACCCGTTCACGGTCGAGAAGTGGAGCCACTGCTGCGCCCAGTGCGGCGCGACCGACAGCTTCCTCGACGAGATCATTACCGATGACGCTGGCACGCGCATGTTCGTGTGCTCGGACACCGAGTATTGCGGCGACCGCGTCGCCGCGCAGCAGGCTGAAGGAGCCGCACAATGAGCGCCACGCCACTGCTTTCCGTCCGCGGCCTCACGCGCACCTGGGACGGCGTACATGGCTGCCACGACGTGAATTTCGATCTCTACCCCGGCGAAGTGCTGTGCGTGGTAGGCGAATCGGGCTCGGGCAAGAGCACGCTGCTGCAAGCCCTGTCGATGCAGGCGCCGCCGCAGCGCGGCACCGTCAGCTACGACATGCGCCAAAGCGGCCTGACCGACCTGGCCACGCTTTCCAGCGCGCGCATGCGCCTGCTGGCGCGGACCGACTGGGGCTTCGTGCGCCAGCATGCGCGAGACGGGCTGCGCATGCAGGTCAGCGCCGGCGCCAATATCGCCGAACGGCTGATGGCCGTCGGCGAACGCCACTATGGCGACCTGCGCGAGATCGCCGGTGCATGGCTGGAGAAGATGGAAATCGACCTGGCGCGCCTGGACGACGTACCGTCCACGTTCTCGGGCGGCATGCAGCAGCGCCTGCAGATCGCGCGCAACCTGGTCACGCATCCGCGGCTGGTGTTCATGGACGAGCCGACGGCGTCGCTCGATGTCTCGGTGCAGGCGCGCCTGCTGGACCTGCTGCGCCGCCTGGTGACCGATCTCGACCTGGCCGCCATCCTGGTCACGCACGACCTGGCCGTGGCCCGCCTGCTGGCGCATCGCACGCTGGTCATGCAAGGCGGCCGCGTGGTGGAACAAGGCCTGACCGACCAGATCCTCGACGACCCGCAGCATCCGTACACGCAGCTGCTGGTTTCGTCCATCCTGCAGGGCTGACAATGACACAAGCCGAACCCAAGCAAGCCATGATCGAGGTCCGCGGCCTCGGCAAGATGTTCACGCTGCACAACCAGGACGGCATCCGCCTGCCCGTGCTGCGCGCCATTGATTTCGATGCGGCAGCCGGCGAATGCCTGGTTCTGTCCGGGCCGTCCGGCACCGGCAAGAGCACGCTGCTGCGCTGCCTGTATGGCAACTACCTGGCCACCGAAGGCACGATCCGCCTGCGCGATACCGCTGTGCCGGACGCGCCGTGGGTCATGCTCAGCCATGCGCCCGAACAGGTCATCCTGAAGCTGCGCCGCGACGTGATCGGCTATGTCAGCCAGTTCCTGCGCGCCATCCCGCGCGTGGCGGCGCTCGATGTCGTGGCCGACCCGCTGCAGCAGCGCGGCACCGGCCGCGACGAGGCCCGTGCCCGCGCCGCCGCGCTGCTGGAGCAGCTGAACCTGCCGCGCCGCTTGTGGGATCTGCCCCCGGCCACGTTCTCGGGCGGCGAACAGCAGCGCGTTAACATCGCGCGCGGGCTGATCGGCGGACACCCGATCCTGCTGCTCGACGAGCCGACGGCCTCGCTCGACGCCGACAACCGCGCCGTGGTGGTGGCCCTGATCCGCGAGGCCCTGGCTGAGGGCCGCTGCCTGATCGGCATCTTCCACGACGACGCCGTGCGCGAAGCCGTGGCGACGCGCCTGCTGCCGCTGCAGCCGGCCACCGCCATCGCCTGAATTGCCTGCCTACCGAAACAGGAACCCGAATTGGAACTGGAAATGTCTTCCACCTACCTGACGCATGCCACCCTGGTCTTGCCCGACCGCGTGTTGCATGACAGCGCGCTGCTGATCGAGCATGGCCGCATTGCCGCCATCGAGCCTGCACCGCATGCCGTGCCCGCCTCCGCACAGGTCGTCGACCTGCATGGCCACACCGTGATGCCCGGCCTGATCGACGTCCACTCCGATGCCATCGAGAAAGAAGCCGAGCCACGCGCTGGCGTGATGTTCCCGCTGGACTTTGCCGTGGCCCAGGTCGACCGCCGCAATGCAGCGGCCGGTATCACCACGCCGTACCACGCGCTGTCGTTCGCCAGCAACCAGTTCGGCGTGCGCAACAACGAGACCGCTTCCACGCTGGTGCGCGCCGTCGCTGCGTACCGCCGCCACAGCCTGGTCGACAACCGCATCCATTGCCGCTACGAGGTGACTGATGCCTCCGCCGTGCCAGTGCTTGAAGCGCTGATGGCGGAAGGCGTGGTTGACCTGCTCTCGGTCATGGACCATTCGCCCGGACAAGGCCAGTTCAAGACGCTGGACGCCTACCTGTCGTACATGATGGGCAACCACGGCATGAGCCGCGACGAAGCCGTCGACGCCGCGCAAAGGAAAACCGCGCAGCTCGAAGGCGCCAATGAGCGCGTGCAGCGCCTGCTGGCGGGGGCGCAGGGCCTGCAGATCCCGACCGCCAGCCACGATGACGATTCACCGCAGCGCATTGCCGCCATGCATGCGCTGGGCGTGCGCATGAGCGAGTTCCCGATCAATGTCGAAACCGCGCAAGCAGCGGCAGATCGAGCGCTGCCGACGATCCTGGGGGCACCCAATGTGTTGCGCGGCCAGAGCCAGAGCGGTTCGATGCGCGCGATCGATGCCATCCATGCCGGCGTCGGCCATATCCTTTGTTCGGATTACCAGCCATCGACCCTGATCGCCGCGGCCTTCGCCGCGGCGCAACAGGCGGAACTGCCGCTGAACGAAGCGCTCGCGCTGGTCACGTCCAATCCGGCCGATGCCTGCCTGCTGAACGACCGCGGCCGGCTGCTGGCGGGCGCGCGCGCCGACGTGATCGCCGTGGCGGCCATCGCCGGCCAGCCGCTGGTGACGCATACCTGGTGCGCCGGCCGGCTGGTGTTTTCGGCTGGCTATCCGGCGGTGCAGCATGCGCGCGCGCACGCGCCGGTGGCGGTGCCACACACGGCCGAGCGCGAGATTGCCTGATGTGGCGCGGCTACAGCACCGCCCCCTGGAGCAGGTGTAGCCGGCGCTCGATCGATGGTGATGTGCTAGAAGCGCTCGGGCACGCGCCGGCACGCGTGGCTCGGCTCCTTGTAGCCCTCCGGCTTCTGCCGGGCCGGCAGTTTCGGCTTCTTGCGCGGAATCGCTTCGTAGGGAATGCGGTCGAGGAGATGGCTGATGATGTTCAGCCGGGCGCGCCGCTTGTCGTCGGAGCGGGTCACGAACCACGGCGATTCGTCGGTGTCGGTGGCCGCGAACATGGCATCGCGCGCGCGGGAATAGTCATACCAGCGCGAGTACGACTTGAGGTCCATGTCGGTCAGCTTCCAGGTCTTGCGCTGGTCGGTGATGCGGTCCTCCAGCCTGCGTGTCTGCTCTTCCTCGCTGACTTCCAGCCAGTATTTGAGCAACACCACGCCCGACTGGATGATGGCCCGCTCGACCAGCGGTACACCTCGCAAGAAGTCGTCCACCTGCTCCTCGCTGCAGAATCCCATGACCCGTTCCACGCCGGCCCGGTTGTACCAGCTGCGGTCGAAGATCACGATCTCTCCGGCGGCGGGCAAGTGGGGGATATAGCGCTGCACGTACATCTGGCTCTTTTCGCGCTCGGTCGGCGCCGGCAGCGCCACCACGCGAAACACGCGCGGGCTCACGCGCTCGGTCATGGCCTTGATCACCCCGCCCTTGCCGGCGCCGTCGCGGCCCTCGAACAGGATGCAGACCTTGGCGCCGGTCGCCTTGACCCAGTCCTGCAGCTTGACCAGCTCGACATGCAGCCGGAACAGCTCCTCGTCATACTGCTTGCCGCTCATCTTCCCGCCGGCGGCGCCGGCATGGTTTGCATCGCGCTCGCCCTGCTTCTTCTTGCCCATACCCAGTCTCCCGTGGATGACCGGCCGTGCCGGCCCACTTGTTACTTTGGTGCCTCGGACGCCATAGGGCAAGTCTTCGTTGCGCTGCCGGGCGGCGCGCGCCCTGGCATCAGGCGTATGCGCACGCCGCAGGTAATCGGGACCGGGCCGTGTGCCGGGCCGATTCACGCAGACTCATTCGTGTCCGTCTTGCGCCGCCACCGCTTGGCGGGTCCCGGCCGTGATATCGCCCGCCAGCCAGATGCGCACGGTGGCTTCGCCGGCCCGCGTCAGCGTCATGCGGTAGTCATAGCAGGGCGGCCGGTACAGGCCGCGAAGCCATTGCACGGGATAAGCGTCGACACCCCGCACGACAGGCACCGCGGACAGCAAGGCCGAGCCTACCGGCTCTTGCTGCAGCGGCGCGGAGAACGCATCGGCCGGGCAATTCGATACCGATTGCTCGGCGGCGCCAAGGCGTATGCCGCCCTCAGGTAGGTCGTGATCAGACGCGTCGCCCCGGCTTTACTTGCTGCCGTCGCGAGCATCGCCGCCCAGCGGGTCCACGATGATCATGGTGCGGTCCAGTACGCCCCGGTCATCGAAATAGGCGCTGAAGTGCGCCGGCTGGTAACCGGCGACGTAGAGACGGTACGACCACGCCTCGCGCTTCATCAATGGGTAATACTGCACCGGTTCACGCGGCGAGCCGAAGCGTTCGGCGACATCGCGCTTGGTCCAGACGCCGGGACGCGCGCTGTAGATCTCCTCCTCCGTCAGCATCTGGCGGAAATTCGTCAGCTTGCCGCCGGCATCGAAGTCGGCCGCGTACACGGCGAAGCCCAGCGGCTGCTTCGAGTAGATCCAGCGGCTGCGGCCGTCATTGAGCGGGAAGGTCTCCGTAGGCTGGCCAAAGGCATCGCGCACGCTGGCCTGCGTGCTGCCGATCATCTTCTGGCCGGTCTCGACCGGCTGCAGTGTCGCGCACGCGCCCAGCACGAGCGCGGCGGCTGCCAGCCAACTGCCATTTCGGAATTGCATGACCTTTCTCCAGTGTCGGCCAGCGCCGTGGCGCCGGTGGCCCACGACCTGAGCATAGTCCTCCGGCCGTGGCTTTGCCGGACGGCCCTACGGGTAAACACCTGCAGCGCCTAGAAGATTCCGGTCAAGGCGGCGCGAACGCGAAAATTCCGTCCCGGCCACCGGAAGTGACCTGATTGTCACGCAATTTTCGCACCAAAATTGGGCAAATTGGCGATTCACGCGCAAGAAATGCGCTGGAAGTCAGCCGCCTGAAAGCAAAGTCAGGCAAAATTCTGAGTTTGCCGGGCGGCTGATTGGTCCAGCTACCGGCGCGTGGTTCTATTCTTTGACATCCCCCCGATCAAGAGGCAAGCAATGAGTACGCAGCAACCCACCATCATTTACACCCTGACTGACGAAGCCCCCCTGCTGGCGACCAGTGCTTTCCTACCCATCATCCGCACGTTCACCAAGCCGGCCGGCGTTGAAGTCACGACCAGCGACATCTCGGTGGCCGGCCGTATCCTGGGCGAGTTCCCCGAGTTCCTGTCCGAAGAGCAGCGCGTGCCGGACAACCTCGCCGAACTCGGCCGCCTGACCCAGCTGGACGACACCAACATCATCAAGCTGCCGAACATCAGCGCGTCGGTGTTCCAGCTGATGAGCGCCATCAAGGAACTGCAGGGCAAGGGTTACAAGATTCCGGATTACCCCGAAGACCCGAAGACCGAGGAAGAAAAGGCCATCCAGAAGCGCTACTCCAAGTGCCTGGGCAGCGCCGTGAATCCGGTCCTGCGCGAGGGCAACTCCGACCGCCGCGCCCCGGCCGCCGTCAAGAACTACGCGCGCAAGCACCCGCACAGCATGGGCGAATGGAGCATGGCCTCGCGCACGCACGTGGCCCACATGAAGCACGGCGACTTCTACCACGGCGAGAAGTCCATCACCCTGGACAAGGCGCGTGAAGTGCGCATGGAACTGCTGACCAAGAGCGGCAAGACCATCGTGCTCAAGCCGAAAGTTTCGCTGCTGGCCGGCGAGATCGTCGACAGCATGTTCATGAGCAAGAAGGCCCTGCTGGCCTTCTACGAAGACCAGATGGAAGACGCGCGCAAGACCGGCGTCATGCTGAGCCTGCACGTCAAGGCCACGATGATGAAGGTGTCGCACCCGATCGTGTTCGGCCACGCCGTCAAGGTCTTCTACAAGGATGCTTTCGCCAAGCACCAGAAGCTGTTCGACGAACTGGGCGTGAACGTCAATAACGGCCTGGTGGACCTGTACACCAAGATCGAGACGCTGCCGGAATCCAAGAAGGAAGAAGTCATCCGTGACATGCACGCGTGCCACGAACATCGTCCGGAACTGGCGATGGTGGACTCGGCCAAGGGCATTTCGAACCTGCACGCGCCGAACGACGTGATCGTCGACGCCTCGATGCCGGCCATGATCCGTATCGGCGGCAAGATGTGGGGCGCCGATGGCCGCACCAAGGACACCAAGTGCCTGATCCCGGAATCGACCTTCGCTCGCATCTATCAGGAAATCATCAACTTCTGCAAGACCAACGGCGCCTTTGATCCGGTCACGATGGGCACCGTGCCGAACGTGGGCCTGATGGCGCAGAAGGCCGAAGAGTACGGTTCGCACGACAAGACCTTCGAGATCGCCGAAGACGGCGAAGCCCGCATCGTCGACAACGCCACCGGTGAAGTGCTGGCGGCGCTGACGCAACAGGTCGAGCAGGGCGACATCTGGCGCATGTGCCAGGTCAAGGACGCCCCGATCCGCGACTGGGTCAAGCTGGCCGTCACGCGCGCCCGCAACTCGGGCATGCCGGCCGTGTTCTGGCTGGATGCGTACCGTCCGCACGAGGCCGAGCTGATCAAGAAGGTCGAAACCTACCTCAAGGACTACGACACCAAGGGTCTCGACATCCAGATCATGTCGCAGGTGCGCGCCATGCGTTACACGCTCGAGCGCGTGATCCGCGGCCTGGACACCATCTCGGTGACCGGCAACATCCTGCGCGACTACCTGACCGACCTGTTCCCGATCATGGAACTGGGCACCAGCGCCAAGATGCTGTCGATCGTCCCGCTGATGGCCGGTGGCGGCATGTACGAAACCGGCGCGGGCGGGTCGGCGCCGAAGCACGTGCAGCAACTCGTGGAAGAAAACCACCTGCGCTGGGACTCGCTCGGTGAATTCCTGGCGCTGGCCGTGTCGCTGGAAGAGCTGGGCATCAAGTCGGGCAACGACAAGGCCAAGGTCCTGGCCAAGACGCTGGACGCCGCTACCGGCAAGCTGCTGGACAACGCCAAGAGCCCGTCACCCAAGACCGGCCAGCTCGACAACCGCGGCAGCCAGTTCTACCTGGCCATGTACTGGGCCCAGGAACTCGCCGCGCAAACCGAAGACGCCGGCCTGGCCGCGACGTTCGCGCCGCTCGCCAAGCAGCTCACCGAAAATGAGAAGACCATTATTGGCGAACTGTCGGACGTACAAGGCAAGCCCGTGGACATCGGTGGCTACTACATGCCGGACGCGGAAAAGCTGTCCGCCGTCATGCGCCCGAGCAAGACGCTGAACGCAGCCCTGGCATCGGTCCAGGCCTGATCGGCACATCCGATCCCGCAGGCGCCGCCAGGTGCCTGCCTGAAGCCGGAGGTTGGCATCCCGATGCCGCCTCCGGCTCCTTCTTTCTGGCTACGACGCCACATTCAGCCTGAAAGCCCTGCCCCGCCCCCGGCCGGACTTGATCTCGGCCAAACCATGTAGCCGCCCGGCGCGCCATACTGATCGCAACATTTTCGTTGCACCGGCACAGCGTCCTGCCCACCGCATCATGGCAAAGAAATTCCCGATCCACCCGAGCCATCCCGAACGCATCTGCTGGGGTTGCGACAAGTATTGCCCGGTCGACGCCATGGGTTGTGGCAATGGGTCCAGCCGCACCCAACATCCCTCCGAACTGCTCGGCGATGACTGGCTGGAATTTGGCGATTGGGGCATCGATCCCGATCAACCCAAGGCAGTTGACTTGCGTTAGCGCGATCACAGCCTGCACGCCTGCTCAACGCCTGTAGCTTCCCTCCCTCCGTCCATCGGCGAGGCTATCCCGCATCCATGTTCCGCCGGGGTGGCGCGATCCATGCATGAACCATCGCATCCAGGCAGTTCCGGGCCGGGCTTGCGCTAGCCATCCACAACTCCCGCACACCACAAAGCATTGCAAGCGTTACGCCAGGCCAGCCCTCCACCATGTCTGGCGGCGATTACAATGCCTGAATCGCGCCAACCCTTCCGGCAGTCTTTTCAATGGACGAACGACCATGCTGAAGCTCCAAGACCCCACCCTGCTGCGCCAGCAGTGCTATCTCGACGGACGCTGGACCGACGGCGAACGCCACATTGACGTCACCAACCCCGCCACCGGCGAACGCGTGGCACAGGTGCCGCAGCTCGGCGCCGCGGAAGCCCGCCAGGCTGTCGAGGCCGCCAACCGCGCACTGCCGGCCTGGCGCGCGCGCGTGGCCAAGGAGCGCTCGGCGCTGCTGCGAAAGTGGTTCGAGCTGATCCTGGCCAACCAGGATGACCTGGCCCGCATCATGACCGCCGAGCAAGGCAAGCCGTTTGCCGAGGCCAAGGGCGAGATCGCCTATGCGGCGTCGTTCATCGAATGGTTTGCCGAGGAAGGCAAGCGCGTCTATGGGGAAACGATTCCGGCGCCGATCAGCACGCAGCGCATTGTCGTGACGAAGGAGCCGGTGGGCGTGTGCGCGGCTATCACGCCGTGGAATTTTCCGGCGGCCATGATCACCCGGAAGGCCGGCCCGGCATTGGCCGCCGGCTGCACCATGGTGGTCAAGCCGGCGTCGCAAACCCCGCTGACCGCGCTGGCGCTTGCCGTGCTGGCGGAACGCGCCGGCATCCCGGCCGGGGTGCTGTCGGTGGTGACCGGGTCGGCGAGTGCCATCGGCGGCGAACTGAGCAGCAACCCGCTGGTGCGCAAGCTGACCTTCACGGGCTCCACCGAGGTCGGCCGCGTGCTGATGGCGCAGACCGCATCGACCATCAAGAAGGTATCGATGGAACTTGGCGGCAATGCGCCCTTTATCGTGTTCGATGATGCCGACCTGGACGCCGCCGTTGAAGGCGCCATCATCTCCAAGTACCGGAACGCGGGCCAGACCTGCGTCTGCGCGAACCGGATCTACGTCCAGGACAAGGTCTACGATGCGTTTGCCGAGAAGCTGGTCGCGGCGGTCGCGAAGCTGAAAGTCGGCAATGGCATGGACGAAGGCGTGCGCATCGGGCCGCTGATCGACGACAAGGCCGTGGCCAAGGTCGAAGAGCATATCGCCGACGCCCTTGGCAAGGGCGCGCGCGTGCTGGAGGGCGGCCACCGGCACGCGCTCGGGCACACGTTCTTCGAGCCGACCATCCTGGCCGACGTCGCGCCCGGCATGCTGGTGGCGCGCGAGGAGACCTTTGGCCCACTGGCGCCGCTGTTTCGCTTCGAGACGGAGGACGATGTCGTGGCCATGGCCAACGACACGGAGTTCGGCCTGGCCAGCTATTTCTATGCGCGCGATCTCGGCCGCGTCTGGCGTGTCTCGGAACGGCTCGAGTACGGCATGGTCGGCGTGAACACCGGACTGATTTCGAATGAGGTCGCGCCGTTTGGTGGCGTGAAGCAGTCCGGCGTGGGCCGCGAGGGCTCGCACTACGGCATCGAGGACTATCTGGTGATCAAGTACACCTGCATGGCGGGCATCTGAGCGAAGCCCGCCTCCTCGCGTTCAGCGTTTGCCGTTGGCGCAGGCCATGTCGCGAGTCAGGTCGGCCCAGTCGCCGGTGCCCGGCATGCAGGTCTTGCGGAACCGTTCGAGCTGGTCGTGGAAGCGCCGCATCAACTCGAACTGGTAGGACGCTCTTTCGAAAGTGAAGCCGGTGCCAAACTCAGAGAGCGCACCTTCGGCAGCGTGCGACAGCCGCTCCAGCCGCTGGGCCAGGGCGCGCCCTTCTACGCTGCGATGCCGCCGTAGCCGCCAGCTCAGGGCCTCCTGGCCATCCTCCAGCAGGCTCTGGTCGAGATAGCCCAGGCGACCCGCCGCGGTGCGCGCCTCGTACATCGCGGACAGGTAGGCGCAGACCACCGACAAGCGCTGGTTCATCTCTCCCTCGCGCAGCAACAGGTCGTGCGCGCAGGCCCGCAAATGCTCGGCGGTGCCATGATCGCTCTGCGCTCCCGCCTGGCGCGCGTACTCCACCAGCGGACGGATGCCCAGGGACAGCCCCGGCGGCAGTACGCTCGTGATGCATTCGGCCAGTCGGGTCTGCAGCGCGCCGTCCAGTTCGCAGCAGGTTCCGCAGTCGGCGTCGAGATAGAAATCCAGGCTGATCCAGCGGCCCGGGCCCGTGGTGATCACGGTGCGGACCGGATTGTGGCCGGCGCTTTCCAGCACCTCCAGGCCAACCTGTACGCATCGTTCCCGCTCATCGTCGCCACCCAACGCGTTGACGATGTCCCGCGATCTCGTGGGCCCGAGGAACTCAGTGCGCGTGATCGGGTGCATCGTCGGTCCGAGCCGGTGCGATGCGCCGGCACGCGCCGGCAGCAGCAGTGTCTCGGGGTAGCTCGTTCCATTGACTGTCATTAGGCCTCCGGTGTCAGTGGGGCGGCCCGGACTTCCGGGCGTGTATCGAGTAGCAGCGATGCCGGGGGCAATCGCGATCGTACCGCTGCGCTCATAGGACGGGCACCATGCCGAATGCCGGTCCCACGACGGCGGGCAGGTTACCGAGGATGGACGAGGCGGGCTCCGCCATGCTGCCCGGGGCCGGGCGGCGCGCCCCGCGGCGCACCCGCGATGGGGGCTCGCACAGGCTGCAGATAAACGAGCCCTGCGGTTCATGGGCGTGCGTGACATAGCGTCCGCCGCAGCAACGACACGTGGACAACTGCAGCAACCCGCCTTCGCGAAAGCGCACCAGCGTCCAGAAGCGCGTGAAGCTGATCAGGCATGCCTCGTCGCTGGCGCGCATATGGCCCGCATAGACGCGGTAGCTGTTGAGCACCGCGCGTATGCCCGGCAACCCGGCCCGTTGCTGCATGAATTCATGGACGCTCAGCAGGTACGACGCGTGCGCGTTGGGCCGCCAGGTCACGAACCAGTCAGCCGAGAACGGCAGCATGCCTTTTGGCGGCGACCCCCCCGTCAGCTCCCGATACAGCCGGTACACGCGGCTGCGCGACAGCGCCACTTCCGCTTCCACGACCTGGGGCCGGGCCCCCAGGCCGATCAGCTCGATGGCAAGCTGGGTGTCGCTGGCATCCTGCAGTGCACTGCGTGCCGGTGCAGATTGCGCGGTGGTTTTCATCGCCCCTCCTCCAGGGCTTGCGCGGCCAACACGATGGCCGTATGCATATTGCACAATTCGTGACGCGGCCGGATACCCGCCAGCGCTTCGAGCAACGAACAGTTGTCAAGGCGGAAGCGGCACAGCACCATGCTCGAGCGCGCAAGACCCAGCAATTGCGCCGGCGTCAACGCCAGCAGTGCTTGCGCAACCTCTTTGCGGATGCCGAGCCTCAACAGGGCCTCGGGCTCGTTCTGGCGCATCAGCCGCTGCACCAGCAGCAGATAGGCCAGATTGACGTCCTTGATCTCACCTACCAGGTCACTGCTGTCCATTGTCAGCCTCCCAAGCGAAAGGAATTATCTTCACACTGCACGCATGCCGGGCCCCGGCGGCGGATTGGGGCAAGGCCCGAGCCGCCCACGCCTGAGCGGACACCAACGCTCCCGCTCCCTGCGCCGCCACGCGCGGTTCGCCCGCACGCCGGCCAGTGGAAGCAGGCCCTACCGCAGAGATCGCCGGACGGGCGGCAATGGCGCGCAGCCCCGCCTTGTCGACCAGCGCCACGCTGCGGTGCTTGACCCGGATCAGGCCGCCTTCCGCAAGCCGGGAAAATTGACGGCTGACCGTCTCGAGCGTCAGGCCGATATAGCTGCCGATTTCTTCGCGACTCATGCGAAGGATGAACTCGCTCGATGAAAATCCGCGCGCCGACTGTCCTTCGGAGATCCACAGCAGGAACGTCACGAGGCGCTCTTCCGCTGTCATCAGCGCAAGCAGGGTCTGCAACGCGCGCGTCCGCTGCGCGTGGCGGTCCAGTGCCAGGAACACCCGGCTGGCGAAGATCGGCGTGCTCGCGGCCCGTGCGCGCAGGGTATCCATAGGGATCATGCAAACCTTGGTGTCTTCCAGCGCCGTCGCATAAGAGGCGTACTGGCGGCGGCCGATACTGTCCAGGCCGACCATTTCGCCTGGGAAATGGAATCCGACCACCTGTGTGCGTCCGTCTTCCGTGGCGACATGCGTCTTGATCGTACCCACGCGGATCGCGAACACGGCCGCCACCGCATCGCCGAGCAGATAGAGCGGCTCGCCCTTGCGCAAACGAACCACGCGCTGGGCGAGCATGTCGGCCAATTCGATGCCGCCGGGCGCACGCTCGCCAACCAGGCAGAAGCGCGCCATGGAGCATCCGACACAGCACGGGATCGAATCAGGCGGTTGCGGGCTGGTTGTCAGGGTCATGGTGGGCGCCTCGGAAGAAGAAAATCTCAGGGAAAGGTTTCCGGCGACCGTTCGGAGGTGGTTCCTAGTCAATTGGATTGGCTGCGGAAATCAAATCACGAAAACCTTAAATTGAATTCTATTGACGTGTACCTGCAGAACAATCTGTAGTTTCTGAATATCCATTAGGAGTTTTCCTACTCTACTGCGGCAAAGTCCTCGACGGTCCTCGGAATCGGCCGGAAAGTCGCGCCGCGCCGGCATTGTTGGCGCGGATCAAGGACGTTGCGGAATGTCCTTCCTATCATCGCGGCGATTTCTTATTGATTCCTGCTGCCTCAGATTCGAAATTTATTTTCGCAGTGCCGTTAAAGGGCACCGTGAAATGCATTCCGCGCATTCGGCACATAAATCCGCATCAGGAAATTGCCGGCTTCCTTCTGGAATATTCCCATGCAAGTCCCGCTTCCCGCCTTGTCCGACCTGCCCATGCCAGGTCCTCGCGATGCCGAGGTGCTGCACTTCGGGCGCCAGGCCATCGTGAGTGCCGCCGGCGACCCGCAGGCCTATGAGTTGCTGTACCGCGAAGCCGGCCGAAACTGGGCGAACGTCATCGACGACACCGCGGCAACCGCCCACGTGATCGCGCGGGCGCTGGGCGACACGGGCCTGGACTGGACCTTGCGCAAGCATGCGGGCTTCGTGAACCTTGGTCGCCAGCTGCTGCTCGACGATCTGCTGTTGCTGGTGCCGCCGGGGCACTTCGTGCTTGAAGTACTCGAAAGCGTGCCCATGGATGCCTGCGTGTTGCGCCGGCTGGCGTGGCTGCGAGAGGCCGGCTACCGCCTGGCCCTCGACGACGTCGCGGCGCTGAGCGACGACGTTCGCAAAGCGCTGCCTGCGGTCGACTTCGTCAAGGTCGATTTCCGGCTTGCCCGGCGCACCGGTCTTCCACGCCTGGCCGATGCGGTGCTGAGCGCGGACCGCCTGTTGATTGGCGAGAAGATCGAAACCGCCGACGACTTCGCACTGGCGCAACAGCTTGGATTTCACCTGTTCCAGGGCTTCCACTTCGCGCGCCCCGAACCCTTGACGGCGCCATGGCCACACCTGGATCACGGCACGCTGGCGCGGCTGCAGGCGCTGCTGATGCAAGGCGCGGACACCGATGCACTGCTTGCCGAACTGCAGGCCGCTCCCGGCATGGTGGCCCAGTTGCTGCGGCTTTCGGTCGCGACCGGCGTACAGCCGGGCGTCGGGTTTGCCAGCGTGCGCGGGCTGCTGGCGGCGATTGGTCCCGACAGCCTGCAGCGCTGGGTGCGGCTGCTGCAGATCTCCGATGGATTCCGCCTGCCCGGCGAACCGAGCGTGCGCAGTCAGGCGGCACACCGGCGCGGGACCTTCATGGAACAGGCGGCGCGCCGGGTCCGCCCGCACGATACGGCGTTCGCCGAAGCTGCCATCCTGACCGGCGTACTGTCGCTGGCCCCGCTGCCGCCCCACGGTACGCGGCGCGATATCCAGGACACATTTCCAGTGACCCGGACCATCCGGGATGCCGTTCTCCACGGGCATGGCGAGCTGGGCGCGCTGCTGAAGGCCGCCCGGGATTGCGAGTGCGGCGGCGATGCAATGTCCACGCTGGGCCCGCCCATCACGTAACGGCCTCACGCCGCGTGGCGGCGAAACTTCGCCACCACGCGGCCGCAAACCCCGCCTTCGCCAATTCGAAACCCGCGTCCCCGCGTGCTGCGACACACTGCCGCTTTCCATCGCCACAACACGACAAGGGGAGACAGCGATGAAGAGCTGGTTCAAGCATGCAGCTGCAGGGCTGCTAGTTTCACTGGCAGCTGCCGGCAGCGCTTTCGCGGCGTACCCGGATAAGCCGGTGCGGCTGGTGGTGCCGTTCCCGCCCGGCGGCGCCACGGACCTCCTGGCGCGCGAGATCGGCAATGCGCTGTCGGTGCGGCTGGGACAACCGGTCGTGGTCGACAACCGCCCGGGCGCCGGCGGCAATCTCGCTGCGATTGCCGTGGCGCGTGCCCCGGCCGACGGCTATACGCTGTTGTTCGGCACCTTCGGCTCGCTGGCCGTCAACAAGAGCCTCTACGACAAGCCTGGCTACGATCCGCTCAAGGATTTCGCCCCGGTGGCCTCCGTCGCCTATCTGCCCAACGTGCTGGTCGTGCACCCGTCGGTGCCCGCGCGGACCGTGCCGGAGCTGCTGGCGCTGGCGCGCAAGGAGCCCGGCAAGCTGGCCTATGGCTCGTTCGGCAACGGTTCGTCGTCCCATCTGGCGGGTGAGCTGTTCACGCACATGGCAGGGGTCGAGATCACGCATATCCCGTACAAGGGCAGCGCCGCGTCCATGACGGACCTGATCGGGGGCCGCCTGACCATGATGTTCGACAGCGTATCGACCGCGTTGCCGTATATCCGCGACGGCCGCGTGCGCCCGCTGGCGGTCACCACGCAGAAACCGTCGGAACAGTTGCCCGGGGTGCCGACGATGGCGGCTGCCGGCGTACCGGGGTACGAACTGACGGCCTGGTTCGGCGTCGTGGCGCCGGCCGGCACGCCCAAGGCCGTAGTCGACCGCCTCAATGCCGAGATCGTGGCTTCACTGAAGCAGCCGGAAATGGCCAGCAAGCTGGCGAGCCAGGGCACGGTGCCGTTCCCGGCCACGCCCGCCCAGTTCGGCAGCTATATCCGGGCCCAGTACGAGAAATGGGATGGGCTGATCAAGTCAGCCCATATCCGCGTGGACCAATAAGCCGGTCCGCCGCCAAAACGTTCAGGCCGGCGACTGCATGGCGCCAAAGCGCCACGAAAGCCGGTGCGCCGCCTGGCGCACCAGTCCTGCGGTGGCACCTTGCGTGCCGCTGTCGAAACTGCCGGTCGAGCCCATCACCGCCACCACCAGGGCGAGGCTGCCCGTATGGTCGAACACCGGCGCCGCAAGCGTGTCGATGCCCGGCACGGGGCGGCTTAGCGCGTTGTCGACCTGCTCGCGGCGCACTCGCGCAAGCCGGCCGGCATAGTCCGAAGCAAGCTTCCCGTCATCGCCGAGCACCTCGGACGGCGCGGCGCCAGCCATGCGCAGGTCGTCGCGCGCAAGCAGGCCAGCCAGCACGTTCTCGGGCAAGTACGCCGCCATGGTGCGGCCGATCGCGGTATGGACCAGCGACAGGACCGTGCCGACGCGCAGGCTCACATGCTGCGGACGTGCCGATTCCTCCAGCCGCACCACGGTAGGCCCCATCGGCCCAAGCACCGCCATCGCCACGCTCAGGCCCGTGGCGCCTGCAAGTTCGATGATTTCCGGTTCGGCTTCGCGCGTGGGCGACAGACGCTGCAGGGCGATCAGCCCCAGTTCCAGGCTCAGCGGCCCGCACAGGAAGTTGCCGGCGGCATCGCGCGCGAGCAGCCCGGTCTTCTGCAGGCTGACCAGGTGCGGAAAGGCCTTGGCCGGCGCCATGCCGGCCGCCTGTGCCAGGTCGCGCAGCGACAGCGGCCGGCCCGCCTCCACCAGGGCCGCCAGCAGTTGTCCGGTACTGTCGAGCGACTGGATGCCGCGCTGGGGCTTGCCGGCATCGCCGGTCCGGTCATCGTTCGGGGCCGCTTGCGTGCTCATGCTTGTCCCAGGTGCGTGCCGATGGCATGGGCAGTCGCCCGCAGCGCCGCCGCCACCGGTCCCTGCCAGTCCACATCGATGGTGCCGGTGGAGCCGACGATGGTCAGCACCAGCCTGAGCGTGCCGCCCGCATCGAGCACCGGCACGCTCAGGCTGCTGATGGCCGGGCTCGGGGCGTCGACGCTGCGTTCGATGCCGCGTGCGCGAATGGCTTCGAGCGTGGCATCGAATGCGGCGCGATCCGCGGCGCTCGCCTGCGGCTGTTGCTGCCGCCAGCTCGCGTCCCAATCCGCGCGCGGCCGGAACGCGCAATAGACGCGACCCGTTGCGGTGGCGGCCAGCGCCATCACGGTGCCGACGTGCAGGTTCACGTGCAGCGGCGCCGCGGCCGGCACATAGCGCACGATGGCGGGCCCCTGCGGGCCGGCAATGCTGATGGCCACGCTGAACCCCGTGGCCTCGGCCAGTTCGTCCACGCGCGGCACGGCGGCGCGGTAGGCCGGGTCGGAATCCAGGTGCATCATGCCGAGCTGCAGCGACAGCGGGCCTGGCTCGTAGCGGCCGGACAAATAGTCGCGCTTGATCAGCCCGAGCCGCGTCAGGCTGACCAGGTACGCATGGGCCTGCGCCGGCGCCAGTTCCGCGGCCTCCGCCAGTTCGGCGAGCATCATCGGCGCCCGCGCGGCCGCGAGCGCGCCCAGGAAGCGGCCGGCGACTTCCACGCTCTGGATGCCGCGCTGCACCTTCTCCTCGCGCTCTGCCTGCGCCGCCTTGCGCCCCGCTGTTGCCATCGTGCTCTCCGGAAAGCCCAGATATTAATCGAACGTCACCGGGGTCAGCCCTCTCGATCGGTGTTTACCCGCGATTCGTCGCCTCAACCCTATAATTATCCATAGGCTAATCGCTTAGCTATTGATTAATTTTTAATGGTTTCCTAAGATGGCACTACCCCGTCGCGCAGCGCAACGTACGCGCCGCGACCCAACCGAGATCAACGAACGGGGCGAGACAGTCGCGCCATACCGCGCACTGGCATTGCGTGCCGCTGTCCCGCCCGCCCCCATGAAAAGGACTGACAGCATGAGCAAGGCATTCGCATCCCAGGCCGACCTGGAAGCCAAGCAGATCACCTTCACCCAGTTGTCCGAGAACGCCTATGCCTACACGGCCGAAGGCGACCCGAACTCCGGCGTGATCATCGGCGACGATGGCGTGATCATCATCGACACCACGGCCACCCCGGCCATGGCGCAGGACCTGATCGCCAGGATCCGCTCGGTCACCGACAAGCCGATCAAGTACGTCGTGCTCTCGCACTACCACGCGGTGCGTGTGCTGGGCGCGTCCGCGTATTTCGCCGAAGGCGCGCAGCAGATCATCGCCAGCCGCGGCACCTACGAAATGATCGTGGAGCGGGGCGAAGCCGACATGAAGTCGGAAATCGAACGCTTCCCGCGCCTGTTCGCCGGCGTCGAGACCGTGCCGGGCCTGACCTGGCCCACGCTGGTGTTCGAAAAGGAAATCACGCTGTTCCTGGGCAAGCTGGAGGTGCGCATTGCCCACCTCGGCTCGGGCCATACCAAGGGCGACACCGTGGTGTGGCTGCCGTCGCAGAAGGTGCTGTTCTCGGGCGACCTGGTCGAGTACGACGCGGCCTGCTACTGCGGCGACGCCCAGCTTGCCGAATGGCCGGCCACGCTCGACGCGCTGGCTGCGCTGCAGCCGGAGAAGCTGGTGCCCGGCCGCGGCCCGGCGCTGACCACGCCCGAAGACGTCAGCAAGGGCATTGCCTATACCAAGGACTTCGTCACCACGCTGTTCCAGGCCGGCAAGGAAGCTGTGGCCGACAAGCTCGACCTGAAGGCCGCCATGGCCCACACGCGCCGCGCGATGGACCCGAAGTTCGGCCAGGTGTTCATCTATGAACACTGCCTGCCGTTCGATGTGTCGCGCGCGTTCGACGAAGCCAGCGGCATCCGCCATCCGCGCATCTGGACCGCGCAGCGCGACAAGGACATGTGGGCGGCGCTGCAGGACTGAGGCGCGCACCTCACGATAAGACAGAAGACTGAACGAGAGTGGACGGAGACCTAGGCATGACCATCGATTACCAGCGCCTGTCATTCGAGTACCAGCCTTGCGCGGAACAACGCGACGGGCAAGCGGGCGGCACGGTCCATCCCGTTGTCGTGGTCGGTGCCGGGCCCATCGGCCTGGCTACCGCGATCGACCTGGCGCAACGCGGCGTGCGCGTGGTGCTGGTCGACGACGACTGCACGCTGTCGACCGGATCGCGCGCCATCTGCTTTGCCAAGCGGACGCTGGACATCTTTGACCGCCTGGGCTGCGGCCAGCGCATGGTCGACAGCGGCATCAGCTGGAACGTCGGCCGCGTATTCCTGCGCGACCAGCAGGTGTACAGCTTTGACCTGCTGCCCGAGGCGGGCCATCACCGCCCCGCCTTCATCAACCTCCAGCAGTATTACGTTGAAGGCTACCTGCTGGAACGCGCGCTGGAATTGCCCAACATCGAGATCCGCTGGCGCAACAAGGTCGTCGGGCTCGAACAACGCCAATCGGGCACGGCCGACGAAAATGTCGCGCTGACGATTGAAACGCCGGACGGCTGCTACGCGCTGGCAGCGCGCTACGTGGTGGCGGCCGACGGCTCCCGCAGCCCGGTGCGCAAGCTGCTCGGCCTGGATAGCAAGGGCCGGACCTTCAAGGACCGCTTCCTGATCGCCGATGTGAAGATGGAAGCGGACTTCCCGACCGAGCGCTGGTTCTGGTTCGACCCGCCCTTCCACCCGAACCAGTCGGTGCTGCTGCACCGCCAGCCCGACAATGTCTGGCGCATCGACTTCCAGCTCGGCTGGGATGCCGACCCCGTCCTGGAAAAAACGCCCGAGCGCGTGATCCCGCGCGTGCAGGCACTGTTGGGCCCGGACGCGAAATTCACGCTGGAATGGGTCAGCGTCTATACGTTCTCGTGCCTGCGCATGGACAGCTTCCGCCACGGCAGGGTGCTCTTCGCCGGCGATTCCGCGCACGGGGTCTCGCCGTTCGGCGCGCGTGGCGCCAACAGTGGCGTGCAGGACGCCGAGAACCTGGTCTGGAAGCTTGCCTACGTGCTGCAGGGCCGCGCGGCGGACAGCCTGCTCGACACCTACGCCAGCGAACGCGAGTACGCCGCCGACGAGAACCTGCTGAACTCCACCCGCGCGACGGATTTCATCACGCCCAAGAGCCCGGTGAGCCGGCTGTTCCGCGATGCCGTGCTCGGCCTGTCCCGTCGCCATGCCTTTGCACGCGGCCTGGTCAATAGCGGCCGACTGTCGGTGCCGGCGGTGCTGCACGGATCGCCGCTCAACACGCCCGACGCGGACGGCCTGGGCGGCACCATGGTGCCCGGCGCGGCCTGCGTGGACGCCCCGGTTTCCGATGCGCAGGGCGCGGGCTGGCTGCTCCAGCATCTTGGTGGAGAGTTCACCGGGATGGTGTTCGGCACGCCGGACAGCCTCGACAGCGACAGCCGCGCCGCACTCGCCCAACTGGAGCAGTCTGGCTTGCCGATTCGCCTCCTGTACCTCGGCACGCCGGCGCAGACCGCCTCGGGCAGCGCTGTCCTGCGCGATGATGAAGGGCTTGCGGCGCAGCGCTACAGCGCCGCACCGGGCACGTTCTACCTGATCCGCCCGGACCAGCATGTCTGCGCACGCTGGCGCAAGATCGACGCGCAATGCATTGGCGATGCGCTGGCACGCGCCAGCGGGGCGCATCTGCCTGGCAGTGCGAAGCAACTGGCCGCCATGGCGGCATAAGCCGTCGGACACAACATTCGGAGACCACGCCATGCCAAGCCAAACCGAGGCACACGCGCTCAACACCCAACCCAACCTGGCCCGTCCGGACGACTTCTACGAAGCGCTGATCGACATGCACCGCGACCTGGACGACGCGCAGAGCCAGGCCGCCAACGCCCAGCTCATCCTCCTGCTCGCCAACCATATCGGCGATCACCAGGTGCTGCTCGCGGCCATGCAGGCCGCCCGCGAAGGCATCGCCGGCAACACCACCGCCACAACCTGACCTGCGGGCACGCGCACGCGTGCCCCACCCTTTCCCGCCGGACCCGTAGCGAAGGCCTGCCAAAAGGCTTGCGCGGGGTGGCGCTCACACCGGAGACAAAGCAATGAGCAATCTGGCCTCAGGGGCGATTGCGGCCCCCGCTTACGCCGCGCATGACGAAGACGCGCTATACCGCAAGATCTGGCTGCGTTTGATCCCGTTCCTGTTCGTGTGCTACGTGGTTTCATTCCTGGACCGCATCAACATCGGCTTTGCCCAGTTGCAGATGAAGGAGGACCTGGGCTTCAGCGACGCCATGTACGGCCTGGGCGCCGCGGTGTTCTACGTCGGCTACGTGCTGTGCGAGGTGCCCAGCAACATGCTGCTGGCACGCTTTGGCGCGCGCCGCACGTTCACGCGCATCATGGTGCTGTGGGGCGTGGCCTCGGTCGCGATGATGGCCGTGTCCTCGCCGGCGCAGTTCTATACGCTGCGCTTCCTGCTCGGCGTGTTCGAAGCGGGCTTCTTTCCCGGCATCGTGCTCTACCTGACCTACTGGTTCCCGGCCAAGCGGCGCGCCGCCGTGATGGCCATCTTCTTCGCGGGCGTCGCCGTTGCCGGTGTGCTGGGCGGGCTGGTCTCGGGCTGGATCATGCGCGACATGGCCGGCGTACTCGGCATGCAGGGCTGGAAGTGGATGTTCGCCCTCGAAGGCGCGCCGGCCATCGCGCTCGGCGGGCTCGCCGCCTTTGTCCTGGTCGATGAACCGCGCCAGGCAAGCTGGCTCACCGACAGTGAAAAAGCATTCCTGACACGGGCCCGCACCGAAGGCCATGACATCAAGGCGCATTCGCTGCAGGCGCTGCTGCAAGTCCTGCGCAACCCGCGCGTCTACCTGTTCGCGTTCATCTACTTTTCGCTGACCTGTGGCTCGCTGGCACTGAGCTTCTGGATGCCGCTCATGATCCGCGACTTCGGCGTCACCGATGTGGTCTCGATCAGCCTCTACTCCGTCGTGCCCAATGCGGTGGGCGCAATCGGCCTGATCCTGATCGCGCGGCATTCCGACCGCAGCGGCGAACGCCACCGGCATTTCCTGCTGTGCACGGCAGGCGGCGCACTGGCGCTGGCCGCGCTCACACTGCACCTGCATAGCCTGGCCGCGATGCTGGCCATCCTGTCCGTGGCCGCGGTCCTGATCTTTGCCGCGCTGCCGGTGTTCTGGTCGCTGCCGCCCAGCTATCTGCCCGCCAGCGGCGCAGCCGCCGGCATTGCCTTCATCAGCAGCGTGGGGATTACCAGCGGTATCGTCAGCCCTTGGGTGATCGGGCAAATCAAGGTGCAGACCGGAAGCCTCGACAATGCGCTATACCTGCTGGCTGCGTTGCTGCTGGCGAGCGGCCTGTCGATGTGGCTTGGCGTGCCACGCCAGCCGGATCAATCCTGACGGCCAGTGGCCGCGCCTGGCCGTCTTCCTGCGGGTTGCGGACGGGGATTCCACTAATGCGGATGACTGCAAGGAATCACGCCCGCGATCTCCTCGCGCATGACTTCCACCACGTCGTCGATCTCCAGCCCTTCCGCGGTGACCAGCACTTCCTTTCCACGGCTGATCGCATAGACCACGCCGCGCCAGCGCCCGGAGGCAACGACTTCGCTCAGGCGGATGTCGAACTCCGTGTCCTGGTCCTGGCTGTAGACCGTTACCAGGTCCCCGATCCGGGGCATCCAGCCGACTTCGCCGTCGGAAGCGCGGGCCACCACAGTCACTGGAGACTGTGTCAGTCCCCGCGCAAAACTTGCACGCATGGCTAGCTCCTTTACAGGCGAGTTCCAGTCCAGCTTACAAGAGCAAGCCCAAATGACCAGATATTTTCGACCGCAAGTCGCCCTTGCTGCTCCTGGCTTGTCAGAGGGTGACCGATAGACAGCGGCGCCAATGAGGCCACAATGAAAGAGCCGACGCATTGCGCCGGCGCCTCAGGAGACAAAGATGGGCAGCAACCTACACGTCGTGCCTTACGGAAATGGGTGGGACGTCATTCACGAAGGCGCGCGTTACGCGGAATCCCACCACGCGACGCAGGAGGCCGCGATCCACGCCGCCACTTCGCTGGCGCGGCGCAAGAAGGTTGAACTGCTGATTCATGCGAAAGACGGCAGCGTGCGGGCGCGCAGCAGCTATGCGGGCCGCGACCTTAGCGCCATTGCCGGCTAGGCAGCCTCGCCACCGCGAGCACGGCCGCACCGGGTCATGCCGGGGCGGCCGGCTTTTTCTTCAGGACGGCCGTTTTCCCGGCTTGCCACGGCAGACGCGCAACCGATTGACCAGGTCGCGCACGCCAAAGACGTCGTCCACGATATCTTCGACACGGTACTTCTGCAGACGGTCTGGCACACTCCCTTCGAGCCTGACCACGCCGCTGTCCACGCGCACTTCGACGTCGCGTACATCGAGGCGGCCACTGCGCGTCAGGCGGTCACAGATGTCCTCCAGGATCCGCGCATCGCTGCGCTGGTAGCCGCGTGGCCCCACTGGCCGATAGCGCGGCGAAGCCCCCTGTCCGCTACGCGACGCGCGTTCATTGAACCCCGTGAACTGCTGATAGGCCTGCTCGGACCCGTAGCCCTCCGAAGGCTGTTGCTGCGGCGCCGGCCGCGCGCGTGGCCATTGGCGGCCTTCCTCGCGTAGCCCCGCGAACTCCGCGGGATCCACCGGCTGGTCGTAATCGAAGACGCCATACGCCCCAACGTAATGGCTGCGCCAGTCGGCATCTTCGGGCAGCGGTGGTTCACGCCACGGCGTGTCTGGTAAGGCGGGGCGGCTTCGGTCCATATCTGTCTCCGGCGGTCACTGCGGGAACACAGGTCCTGCCATGCAAGATGGACGCCACATTGTCCGGCGCGGGTACTGTCCTGCGCGCATGCCGGTGCGCGGCAGGAATTACAAGATCCATTGCGCCCTTGCACGTACATTCTTCTGCCCTGCGTGTCCATGCAGCAGCAGCGCGCGACGATGTGCCTGACACGGCTGGCACGGAAACTGCCGCCGCGTCGGTCATCGGCAACCAACGCAATGTGCAATGGATTCACTGACCAGCCTCATGCTTGCCCTGATGGGAGAAGGCGACCACCTCGCGTGGTGGCAGGGCGCGGTCCGCGCCTTCGTGGTCTTCCTGATCACCTGGCTGCTGCTGCGCGTGGCCGGGCGCCGCGCGTTTGCCCAGAAAACCGCGTTCGACCTGTGCGTGGTGCTGCTGCTGGGCGCGGTGCTATCGCGCGCCATCATCGGCGCGACCGCCCTGGCGACCGCGTTTGCGGCGTCCCTCACGCTGGTGCTGATGCATCGGGCGGTCGGATGGCTGTCGTCGCGCTACGCCGCGTTCGACCGCATTACGGGCGGCTACGCGATCGACTTGATCGACGACGGCCATGTCGACCGGGCGCGCATCGCGCAGGCCATGGTCAGCGAGGAAGACCTGAAGGCCAACCTGCGCGCGACGCTGCAGAAGGAATCGCTGGAGGGCGTCACCCGCGTGGTGCTGGAGCGCGATGGCGCCCTGACCTTCGTGCGTGAAGCGAATAAACCATCGGCGACCGATGGCTGCGCGAAGCAGGCCCATGCCAGCGACCAAGACACGCCAGTCTCACGGCATACCGTTGAAAACGCCGATAAGGTCAATGGCACGTCGGTCTCCCGCTGCTCCGGACGATGAGTATGCCCCGAGGCCCGCACCTGCACCGACCTGCCTTCGCGCCGCCGTCCGCGCCCGGCCCAGTGCCTGGCAACGACGTGCGGCGCATCACCGTGCGCGAGGCCGCCGCCGATTGGGCGCTGGGGCGGCTGTGCCACTACTGCGAACTGGCCCGACGTGGCAACACCAGCCGTGGCTGCCAGAACACCAGCGCCGTACTTTCGTCGCCTGACGACAACCGGAGACCGACATGAAACGGACCCTCGCCACCACTGCACTGGTAATCGGCGCCGCGCTTTGCCTGCCAGCCTTTGGCCAGCAAGCCCCGGCATCCCCCAATGCGCCAAACCCGAGCGCCCCGCCAGCCCCAGAAGGCGCGGGCACCTCTCGCAACGCGCCCGCGATGGCAGCCCCTGGCTCGACCGACATGCAAAGCGGCACCGGCATGGCATCGGACCAGCCCAAGCACAAGGCCAAGAAGCACAGCAGCACGCAATCCGGCACCACCGCGCGCTACAAGAAGCCACGCGAGCAAGGCACGCCGCCCGCGCCGACAGCCGAGGCCCCGAGCGGCCCGAAGGGGGACTCGCCTGACCCGCTGCCGAAGCAGTAATCCGCGCGCAGCGTGAACAGCGGTGCGTCCCGTGCCGAATGGCGCGCGACGCACCGTTGCTCACCCGGACCGCCGAGCACCGGCACGAGCGGTGTCTTGCCAGGCCTTTGCGGCCTTGCGCATGCCGCGCACGTTCATGGCGACCAGCGCGACCTGCAGCACCATCAGCGCGTACGCGTCGCCCTGCCAGCCCCATGCGATCCACAGGACATTGCTGAACAGGAACACCCAGAACCCGGCACGCCTGCGCGCGTCCGAGCGCGACCCCACCAGCCACGTCCCCATCACGGTGGCCACCATGGCAGGCCATTGCATCGCTTCCAGCCAGTCCTGCATGGGTTCCCTCCGTGCGCGTCCGGCCCCGGACCGAGCATGAATCGTACCCATCCGCCCCGGCCGGATCGGCCACGCGCAATGCACGCGCGGTGCCGCGAAGGCAATTTTTGCAATGCCGGCCGAACTGCCTGAAGTTTTTACACGCCGCACACCGTTGTTGCGTCGCGGCCCGCCACCGCAAGCCCGGCGTTGTTGCCCTTGCCCACGCTCGGATATGACGGACCCGTTGCTGGCAGGCGCCGCGCTTGGCACGCGCTTCGCATGGCTCTGTCTAATTTCATCCCGCTGGGGATGTGGGCATGCGGGCCGGTATCGGTAGCGGCACCGGTATCTGAATCGGGAATGGCGCCGGATGTCGGCCTGCCCTTGTTGGCCAACAGCCAAGGGAATACTACGTGCGGATCTGCCTGCTCAATATCGACCGAATCACCGACCTCTCCGAATCCCAGCACGACACGCTCCGGCGCGTCGCCGCGCTGGGATTCGACCATGTCCTGCTGTCCGGCCGCGCCGCTGTCCTGCCTGGAAACCCCGACACGCTGTCCGCGCTGGCGGCGCTCTGCGCGGACAGCGTGCGGCAAGGCCTCACCCCGCTGCTCGATATCTCGCTGGACCGCATTCCGGAGCATGGCAACGGTATCGATCCGACATGGATCGATCGCGCCGCGCCGGCCTTTACGCCGCACGATACCGACAACCACCTGCCCGGAGTGCGCCTGCGGTGGCAGTCGCCCGCGGTGGCCGCAGCGCTGGTGGAGTGGTGGGCCACGCAACTGCGCGCCGCACTCGCGGCCGGCGTTGCCGGCTTCTGTCTGCGTGCGCCGGCGCGGGTGCCCGGCCGATGCTGGACCACGCTGACCACCGCGCTGCGCGGCGATGGCCTCGCGCCGCAAGGCCCGCGCCCGATTTTCCTGGTCTGGACGCCGGGCCTGACGCCGGCACAACTCGACGACCTGATGCCGGAGCAGTTCGACGGCGCCTTCTGCTCGCTGCCATGGTGGGACTTCCGCAGCCCGTGGCTGACCGAGGAGATGGCGCGCCTGCGTCCGTTCGGGCGCGTGCTGGCGGCGCCATCGCAGTCGCCGGCCAGCCAGGACGCGTTGTCCGCCCGACGCGCCTTGTGGACCGCCGCCGCGATCGGCGATGGCCTGCTGGTGCCCGAGGGCTTCGAGACCGGCGGCACGAAAGCCCGTGATCCGCTGGCCGATGATGGCGGCGCCCGGGACGGCGCGCCGTACGACATCACGCATGAAGTGCTGCAGGCCAACGCCTGGCTGGCCACGCGCCCGTCCGCTCCGGCGGTGTCGGTCAGGCTGCTGAGCGGGCCCGACGCCGGGCTGACCGTGCTGGCGCGGCTGCAGGCGCCGGACAGCCGCGACGGCGACAGCGCCGCCCCGACGGAATCCACGCTGACGATCGTGGTCAACCCGGACACGCAGGAACCCGGCACGCTCGGCGTCGACCGCGTGCTGGCGACGCTGCCGGCTGCGTCGTCCCGACTGGCGTTGTCGGACGGCGGCCCCGGCGGCAGCGTGGACCCGGACGCCGCACTTGATGCGCTGGCCGACATGACGCTGGCCCCCGCCGACATCCGACTCTATCGCGCCGTCCCCGCGCACACCCGCAATGCCCCGCGCCTGCCGCAGCCCGGCGACGCCGTCAGCGCGAGCGGCCTGGGCAGCGTGGTGGCCGCGCTGGAGGCGCCGCGCATTGCGATCGAAGCGGTCGAGCCTGGGTGCGATAGCGGACGCTTCCCGGTGCGACGCGTGGTTGGCGAGCGCGTCGAGGTCAGTGCGGATATCTGGATGGATGGCCATGACAAGCTGGCCGCCGCCGTCCTGTGGCGCGCGCCGGGCGAGCAAACCTGGCAGGAAGCGCCAATGCGGCCGCTGGTCAATGACCGCTGGGTCGGCAGTTTCCCGCTGGTCGGGCTGGGCCGTCACACCTTCACGGTGGAAGCCTGGCGCGACACCTTTGCCAGCTGGCTCGACGAGATCGGCAAGAAGCGCGCGGCAGGCGTGGATATTTCGCTGGAGATCGAGGAAGGGGCACGGCTCGTAGCCGACGCCCTGATGCCCGCGCAGGGCGACACGCCGCCCGACAGCGAGTTGTCCGTGCTGGTCGATGAACTGACCGCCAGCGCCGGCGACGACAACGCGCGGCTCGATATCCTGCTGTCGCCGCGTACCGCCGCGGCCATGCATGCCGCCATGCAGAAGCCCGAGGGACGTCCGTTCGCGAGCCGGCATCCGGTGCCGATGCCCGTGGAAGCGGAACGGCTGGCCAGCCGCTTTGCAAGCTGGTACGAACTGTTCCCGCGCTCCGCCAGCAACGACGAAAGCCGCCACGGCACCTTCGATGATGTGATCGCCCGACTGCCGTCGATCCGCGCTATGGGCTTCGACGTGCTGTACTTCACGCCCATCCATCCGATCGGCAAGACCCATCGCAAGGGCCGCAACAACAGCCTGCGCGCGCAGCCCGGCGACCCGGGCAGCCCGTACGCCATCGGCGCCGACGATGGCGGCCACGATGCCCTGCACGCCCAGCTCGGCAGCTTCGAGGACTTCGAGCGCCTGCGCATTGCCGCTGCCGCGGCAGGGCTGGAACTGGCGCTCGACTTTGCGATCCAGTGCTCGCCGGACCATCCGTGGCTCAGGCAGCATCCGGAATGGTTCACGCGCCGTCCGGACGGTTCGCTGCGCTATGCCGAGAACCCGCCGAAGAAATACGAGGACATCGTCAACGTCGACTTCTACGCGGCGGCGCCCGCGGCCGCCGCGCTGTGGCAGGCGCTGCGCGACGTGGTGATGTTCTGGGTCGAGCGCGGCGTGCGCATTTTCCGCGTGGACAATCCGCACACCAAGCCGCTGCCGTTCTGGGAATGGATGATTGCCGACGTGCGCGCACGGCACCCCGACACTATCTTCCTGGCCGAAGCCTTCACGCGCCCCAAGATGATGGCGCGGCTGGCCAAGCTGGGCTTCAGCCAGTCCTATACGTACTTCACATGGCGCAATACGCGCGCCGAGCTGGCCGAGTACATGACCGAGCTGACGCAAGGCCCGCTGCGCGAGTTCTTCCGGCCGCATTTCTTCGTCAACACGCCCGATATCAACCCGTACTTCCTGCACCGCGGCGGCCGCCCGGCCTTCCTGATCCGCGCGGCGCTGGCCACGCTGCTGTCGGGGCTGTGGGGCATGTACAGCGGCTTCGAGCTGTGCGAGTCCGCGCCGCTCGTGCTCGACGGCAAGGAGCGCGAGGAATACCTGGACTCCGAGAAATACCAGCTGCGCGCGCGCAACTGGCACCAGCCGGGCAACATCGTGGCCGAGATCACGCGGCTGAACCACATCCGCCTGGGCCACCCCGCGCTGCAGAGCCACCTGGGGCTGCGCATCTATCCGGCCGGCAACGACGCGGTGCTGTACTTCGCGCGCTTCGTTCCCGGCACGGGCTCGACCTTCGGCGACGACGTGCTGCTGGCCGCGATCAGCATGGACCCGTTCGCCGCGCAGGAAGCCACCGTCGATATCCCGCTGTGGGAATGGGGCCTGCCCGACCACGGCAGCGTCGCCGTGCAGGACCTGATGGACGAGCACCGCTTCGCGTGGCACGGCAAGCGCCAGCGCATCCGGCTCGATCCGGCGCGGCTGCCGTTTGCGCTGTGGCACCTGACCCCAATCGGGCAGCCGGTACGGCGCGAAGCCATACCGTCGCCGGCTTACGATCCGCACGGCGCGTAGCGCGGCGACAGACACTGGCATACCTGGCAGAACCAAGGCACGGAGACACGGATGAAACGCCTGACCGAACCCGCCAACGCCCTGCTGCTCAATGCCGATCCGCTCTGGTACAAGGACGCCGTCATCTACCAGCTCCACATCAAGTCCTTCTACGATGCGAATGGCGATGGCGTCGGTGATTTCGCCGGCCTCCTGGCCAAGCTGGACTACCTGGTCGACCTTGGCGTCGACACCATCTGGCTGCTGCCGTTCTACCCGTCGCCGCGCCGCGACGACGGCTACGATATCGCCGACTACCGCAGCGTGCATCCCGACTACGGCACGCTGGCCGAAGCGCGCCGCTTCGTGGCGGCGGCCCATGCGCGCGGCATCCGCGTGATCACTGAACTGGTCATCAACCACACCTCGGACCAGCATCCGTGGTTCCAGCGCGCGCGCAAGGCCAAGCCAGGCTCCGCCGCGCGCCGCTACTACGTCTGGGCCGACAACGACCAGGCCTACGCCGGCACGCGCATCATCTTTTGCGACACGGAAAAGTCCAACTGGAGCTGGGACGCCGTGGCGGGCGCGTACTTCTGGCACCGCTTCTATTCGCACCAGCCGGACCTGAACTTCGACAACCCGCAGGTGATGAACGAAGTGCTGTCGGTCATGCGCTTCTGGCTGGACATCGGCGTGGACGGGCTGCGCCTGGACGCCGTGCCCTATCTGGTGGAGCGCGAGGGAACCAGCAACGAGAACCTGCCCGAGACCCACGCGGTCATCCGCCATGTGCGCGCCCACCTGGATTCGCATTACCACGGCCGCATATTGCTGGCCGAGGCCAATATGTGGCCCGAGGACGCCCAGCAATATTTCGGCCGCACGAACGCGGATTCCGGCACGGGCGATCGCGGCGACGAATGCCACATGGCCTTCCACTTCCCGCTGATGCCGCGCATGTACATGGCGATCGCGCGCGAGGACCGGTTCCCGATCACCGACATCATGCGCCAGACGCCGGAGCTGCCCACCGACTGCCAGTGGGCCATCTTCCTGCGCAACCACGACGAGCTGACGCTGGAGATGGTGACCAGCAGCGAGCGCGACTATCTCTGGGAGGTCTACGCCTCCGACCGGCGCGCGCGCATCAACCTTGGCATCCGGCGCAGGCTGGCCCCGCTGATGGAACGCGACCGTCGCCGCATCGAGCTGATGAACAGCCTGCTGTTTTCCATGCCCGGCACGCCGGTGATCTACTACGGCGACGAGATCGGCATGGGCGACAACATCCACCTGGGCGACCGCGACGGGGTGCGCACGCCGATGCAGTGGTCGCCGGACCGCAATGGCGGCTTCTCGCACGCCGACCCCGAACGGCTGGTGCTGCCGCCGCTGCAGGGGCCGCTCTATGGCTATGAGGCGGTCAATGTCGAAGCGCAGGCGCGCGATCCGCATTCGCTGCTCAACTGGATGCGCCGCATGCTGGCGCTGCGGCGCAAGCACCGCGCCTTCGGCCGCGGCACGCTGCGCTTCCTGTTCCCCGGCAACCGCAAGATCCTGGCCTACCTGCGCGAGTACGAGGACGAGCACATCCTGTGCGTGGCCAACCTGTCGCGCGCGCCGCAGGCCGTCGAACTCGACCTGGCCAGCTTCAATGGCCGCGTGCCCGTGGAGATGATGGGGGCCACGCCGTTCCCGGCCATTGGCACGCTCACCTACCTGCTCACGCTGCCGCCGTATGGCTTCTACTGGTTCGTGCTCAGCGACGAGGCGCATCCGCCCGCGTGGCACGTGAGCGCGCCTGAACAATTGCCTGACCAGATCACGCTGGTCCTGCAGAACAAGGGGCGGCTCGAACTGACCGAGGCATCGCGCCAGATCCTGAACGCGGAAGTGCTGCCGCCCTATATCCGCCGCCGGCGCTGGTTCGGTGCCAAGGACGAGAGCATCCACAGCGCCTCGCTGGCGTACCTGGTGCCGTTTGCGCGGGGCGCCGCGGGCGAAGAGATCTATCTTGGCGAAGTCGAGGTCCGGCTATCCGGCGGGCGCACCGAGCGCTACCAGCTTCCGGTGGGGCTGCTGTGGGACCGCGAGAGCGCCGATGGCGTGTCCCAGCTTGCACATGGGCTGTCGATGGCCCGCGTGCGCCAGGGCAGCCGCATCGGCCTGGCCACCGATGGCTTCGTGCTGGAGCCGTTCGCGCGCGAGGTGATCCAGGCCTTGCGCGCCGGCGTCGAGCTGCACGGCCCGCAGGAAACCATCCGCTTCCGTGCGGAGCCGGGCTTGTCGGCGCTCCAGCCAGAACAGGAAGAGATCCAGTGGATGTCGGCCGAGCAGTCCAACAGCTCGCTGTCCTACGACAGCACCGCCGTGCTCAAGCTGGTGCGGCGCCTGTCGGGTGGCATGCACCCGGAAGTCGAGATGACGCGCTACCTGACGGCGCAGGGCTATCCGCATTCGGCGCCGCTGCTCGGCGAAGTGTCGCGCACCGGCAGTGACGGCATTGCGCACACGCTGATGCTGGTGCAGGGCTATATCCTCAACCAGGGCAATGGCTGGGACTGGACGCTGGACTACCTGAGCCGCGTCATCGACGACGCGCTCCCCGCCGACGAAAGCCAGGACGAGTTCACCGAGGCCATGAACGGCTACGTCGCCATGGCCGGCACGCTCGGGCGCCGGCTGGCCGAGCTGCATGCCGTGCTGGCGCGGCCCACGGACGACCCGGCCTTCGCGCCGCAAGCCGCCACCGAGGCGGAAACGGCGCAATGGGCCGAACAGGCGATGGCGGCCCTGTCGCGCGCGCTCGCGCTGCTCGAAAAGCGTCCGCACGACGACCCGAAAGCCGCCAGCAAGCGTTTCGAGGTCGATGTCGACACGCTGATGAAGGCCCGCAAAGCCCTGCCCGAACTGGTGGCGCGGCTTGCGGCCGCCGCGCCCGGAAGCTTGCAGACCCGCATCCATGGCGACTTCCACCTGGGCCAGGTGCTGATCGCGCAGAACGACACCTACCTTGTCGACTTCGAGGGCGAGCCCGGGCTGCCGCTCGACTGGCGGCGCCGCAAGACTTCGCCGCTGCGCGACGTGGCCGGATTGCTGCGTTCGATCGATTACGCCGCGGCCACGGTCGGCACCGATCGGCAGGAGCGCACCCATGCCGAACTGCCTCCGGCGCTGGCCGAGCGGCGCGGCGGTCTGCTGGAGCAATTCCGCTCGACCGCCAGCGACGCGTTCCTGGCCTGCTACAGCCAGCACATGGAGGCCTCCGGTGCGCCCTGGGTGCAAGCGGAGCAACTCCAGCCGATGCTCGACCTGTTCCTGCTGGAGCGCGCCGCCTACGAAGTCGAATATGAAGCCGCCAACCGCGTGGCGTGGATCGACCTGCCCGCCAGCGGGCTTGCGCGCATGGTGCGCAAGCTGCTGGCCGGGAACCTGGAGGTCCAATGAGCCGCGTCGACATCCAGGCCGCCGAACGCCGGTCCGATACCCTCCCCGATGACGCGCTGAATGCGCTGCTGGCGGGCCGCCACGGCGACCCGTTCGCCGTGTTGGGGCCGCACCAGGACAACAATACGCTGGTGGTGCGCGCCTGCGTGCCGGGCGCGCAAGCCGTGACGCTGACCGATGCGCAGGGCACGCTGCTGGCGGAGATGACGGCCCTGCACGATGGCGGCGTGTTCAGCGGACGCATTGCCGCCGGCAACCCGGATTACCAGTTGCGGCTGCGCTGGCCCGACGGCCAGACCCAGCTCAGCCGCGACCCCTATGCCTTCGGCCTGCTGCTCGGCGAACTCGACCTGCACCTGATCGCCGAGGGGCGGCACTTCGAGCTGGGTTCCTGCCTGGGGGCGCAGTGGCGCCGGATCGACGGCGTCGAGGGCGTGCGCTTTGCCGTGTGGGCGCCCAATGCGCGGCGCGTATCGGTGATCGGCGACTTCAACGGCTGGCACCCTGCCCGTCACCCGATGCGCCTGCGCCAACCGAGCGGCGTCTGGGAGCTGTTCATCCCGGCGGCCATGGGCGCGAAGCCCGGCTGCCACTACAAGTTCGACCTGCTCGACCCGCACGGCGCCGAACTGCCCGACAAGGCGGACCCGCTCGCGCTGGCCACCGAGCCGCCCCCGGCCACTGCGTCGGTGGTGGCCGAGCCCGCGGTGTCCGCCCCGCCCTTCCCCTGGCAGGACGATGACTGGATGCGCCTGCGCAATGCCGTCGAGCCGTACGCGGCGCCGCTGTCGATCTATGAAGTCCATGCCGGGTCCTGGCTGCGAGCGGCCAATGATCCCGCGCACGGCTGGGACATCCTGGCCGAGCGGCTGATTCCCTATGTCTGCGAACTCGGCTTCACGCACATCGAGCTGTTGCCGGTGACCGAGCACCCGTTCGGCGGCTCATGGGGCTACCAGCCGCTGTCGCTCTACGCGCCCACGGCGCGCCTCGGGCCGCCGCAGGCGTTCGCGGCGTTCGTCGACCGTTGCCACAGAAGCGGCATCGGCATCATCCTGGACTGGGTGCCGGCGCATTTCCCGACCGATCCGCACGGGCTCGCGCATTTCGACGGCACCGCGCTCTACGAACACCAGGACCCGCGCGAGGGCTTCCACCAGGACTGGAACACGCTGATCTACAACCTGGGCCGCAACGAAGTGCGCGGTTTCCTGCTGGCCGGCGCGCTGCACTGGCTCGAGCACTTCCACATCGACGGGCTGCGCGTGGATGCGGTGGCATCCATGCTCTATCGCGACTACAGCCGTGCGGCCGGCCAGTGGGTGCCCAACCGCTTCGGCGGCCGCGAAAACCTGGAAGCCGTGGCGTTCCTGCGCGAACTCAACACGGTCGTGCATGAGCGCTGCCCTGGCGCGCTGACCATCGCCGAGGAGTCGACCGCGTGGCCCGGCGTCACGGCCAGCACCGCCAGCGGCGGACTCGGCTTCGACTTCAAGTGGAACATGGGCTGGATGCACGATACGCTGCGCTACCTGTCGCTGGACCCGATCCATCGCGCCTGGCACCACCAGGACATGACGTTCGGGACGGTCTACGCGTGGTCCGAGGCCTTCGTGCTGCCGCTGTCGCACGACGAGGTCGTGCACGGCAAGGGCTCGATGATCGGCAAGGCGCCTGGCGACAACTGGCAGCGCTTTGCCGGCCTGCGAGCGTACTACGGGTTCATGTGGGCGCACCCTGGCAAGAAGCTACTGTTCATGGGCGGCGAGCTGGCGCAGTGGCAGGAGTGGAACCACGACGCGGAACTCGACTGGGCGCTGCTCGAGCAGCCGATGCACCGCGGCGTCCACACGCTGGTGCGCGACCTCAATGCCCTGTACCGCGAACTGCCCGCGCTGCACGAACTCGACCATTCGCCCACGGGATTCCAGTGGGTGGTCGGCGACGATCACCAGAACAGCGTGTTCGCCTGGCTGCGCCGCCCGGCGCCCGGCAGCGGCGACGTGGTACTGGCCGTGGCCAACATGACGCCGGTGCCGCGCTACGGCTACCGCATCGGCGTGCCCTTTACCGGCTGCTGGCACGAACGCCTGAATACCGATGCGGCCTGCTATGGCGGCAGCAATGTCGGCAATGAAGGCGCGCTCCTGGCTGAACCCGTGCCGGCGCATGGGCAGGAGGCCTCCCTCTCGCTCACCCTGCCGCCGCTGGGCATGCTGGTGCTCCAGCATGCCGGCGCGCAGGCATGACCATGGCGATCCAGCCCGCGGACCGCCTGCTGGCCGGCAAGCCTTACCCGCTCGGCGCCCACTGGGACGGCCTCGGGGTGAACTTTGCCGTGTTCTCGGCCAATGCCTCGCGCATCGACCTGTGCCTGTTCTCCGGCAACGGGCGCAAGGAACTGTCGCGCATGCCGCTGCCCGAATGCACCGACGAGGTCTGGCACGGCTACCTGCCCAACGCCGCGCTGGGCACGCTGTACGGATACCGTGCCTTCGGGCCGTATGACCCCGTGCGCGGCCACCGCTTCAACGCGCACAAGCTGCTGCTCGATCCTTACGCGCGCCAGCTCAGCGGACCGGTGCGGTGGTCCGACGCATTGTTCGGCTACCGCCTGCACAGCGCGCGCGGCGACCTGACGCCCGACCGCCGCGACAGCGCCCCCACGATGCCCAAGGCCGTGGTGGTCGACGAGAGCTTCCACTGGGGCAACGACCGGCCGCCCGACGTGCCGTGGCGCGACACGGTCATCTACGAGGCGCATCTGCGTGGCGTGTCGATGCTGCGCGAAGATGTCCTGCCGCACCAGCGCGGCACCTTCGCCGCGCTGTGCGATCCTCGTTTCCTGGACCACCTGCTGAGCCTGGGCGTCACCGCCGTGGAGTTGCTGCCGGTGCACGCCATCCTGCAGGACCGCTTCCTGCTGGAGCGCGGCCTGCGCAACTACTGGGGCTACAACACGCTGGCGTACTTCGCGCCGGAGCCGTCCTACCTGGCCACGAGCCAGCTCCACGAACTCAAGGTCGCGGTGCGGCGGCTGCACGCGGCCGGCATCGAAGTCATCCTCGACGTCGTCTACAACCACACCTGCGAAGGCAATGAGTTCGGCCCGACGGTGTCGTGGCGCGGGCTGGACAACGCCAGCTACTACCACCTCGTGCCCGGCGACGAACGTCACTATCTCAACGACACCGGCTGCGGCAACATGCTCAACCTGCCCCATCCGCGCGTGCTGCAGATGGTGCTGGATTCGCTGCGCTACTGGGTCGAGTGCTACCACGTCGACGGCTTCCGCTTCGACCTGGGCACCACGCTGGGCCGCGAGCAGAACGGCTTCGACCCGGGCGCCACGTTCTTCGGTGCGGTGCTGCAGGACCCGGTGCTCAGCCGCGTCAAGCTGATCTCCGAGCCGTGGGACCTCGGCCCGGGCGGGTACCAGCTCGGCAACCAGCCGCCCGGCTTCGCCGAGTGGAACGACAAGTTCCGCGACACCGTGCGCCGCTTCTGGCGCGGCGACGCCGGCCAGCGCGGCGAACTGGCGGCGCGGCTGGCCGGCTCGGCCGACCTGTTCGACCGCCGCTACCGGCGGCCGTGGTCGAGCATCAACTTCATCACCGCGCATGACGGCTTCACGCTGGCCGACCTGGTCAGCTACAACGGGAAACACAACGAAGCCAACGGCGAAGACAACCGCGACGGCACCGACAACAACCACAGCGCCAACTGGAGCCCGGACGGCACCGTCGAAGGCCCCACGGACGATCCCGCTATCCTCGAACTGCGCGCGCGCGTGGCCCGGGCCATGATGGCCACGCTGTTGCTGGCCCAGGGCACGCCGATGCTGACCGCCGGCGACGAATGGGGCCGCAGCCAGGATGGCAACAACAATGCGTACTGCCAGGACAATGCGCTGTCCTGGCTGGACTGGAAGCAGGCGCAGACGCCCGAAGGCCAGACCCTGCAGGAGATGGTGCGCCGCCTGCTGTCGCTGCGGCGCCGGCTGTACGCCATCGGCGCCCACCGCTTCGCGCACGGCAACCATGAGCCGATGCCGGGCATCGGCGATATTGCGTGGTTCGACACGGAGGGGCAGCCGCCAAGCCCCGACGCCTGGGCCGACCCTGAAATCCGCACGCTCGCGCTGCGCCGGGCGGAACGCCCGGAGCCGGCCCGGCGCTCCGTGCGCAACGGCCAGGGAGGGCCGGTGCAGGTGACGCTGTTGCTGCTCAATGCCAGCGACACGGATGCGGTGTTCCGCCTGCCCGAGCCCGCGCTGGACTGGCAGTTGCTCTTTGACAGCAGCCAGCCGGAACTGCCCGAAGCCGGCCGGTCGGCGGCCGGCGTGACGTTGCAGGCCGTGCCCGCCCACGCCCTGGTCCTGCTCGCCGCCCAGACCGAGCCGCAGCGGCATGCGCGCCCGGCCGTCCCGCCACGCAGTCCCGCGCAGGAGCCCAACGCATGACCGCGCCGACCGCCTCGGCGTTGCACGCGCTGGCTCGGCGCGCCGGCCTGCAGCCGCACTGGCTCGATGCCTGGGGCCACCCGCAGCGGGTCGCGGATGCGACGCTGCGCCGCTTGCTGCAAGGCATGGCGCTGCCTTGCGACACGCCCGCGCAGTGCCGTGCCTCCGGGGCACGGATGGACGCCGAAGACGCCGCCCTTGGCCTGCCCCCGCTGATCACTGCGGACCAGGGGCGGCCCGTCGCGGTGCCCTGGCGCGATGCCGCCGAAGCGCGGCCGTACCGGATCGAGCTGGAAGACGGCGGCCAGCTCGACGGCACGGCGGAGCCCGCCGCGGACGGGGCGCTGTGCCTCGCGCCGGTCCTCGCATGCGGCTACCACGGTCTGCGCATTGGCGATGCGCAGACCGTGCTGGCCGTGGCCCCGCAACGCTGCTTTGGCGTGGACGATGCGCTGCGCGCAGCGGGCCGCCGCTCGACCTTGGCGGCAGGCGAACGCGCGTGGGGCCTGGCGGTGCAGCTCTATGGCCTGCGCCGCGGCGCGCCGACTGGCATGGGCGACCTGTCGGCCCTGGCGCAGTGCTGCCAGGCCGCCGCCGCCGAGCACGCCGACGCGGTGGCGATCAACCCGCTTCATGCGGGCTTTGCCGCGCTGCCGGAGCGCTACAGTCCTTATTCGCCGTCCAGCCGGCTGTTCCACAATCCGCTCTATGCGGACCCCGCCGCCGTCTTCGGGCAGGACGCTGTCGAGAGCGCCATCGCGGCACTGAACGCGCGCGCGGCCTTCGCGCAGCACGAGGCCCGCAGCGAGATCGACTGGCCGCACCTGTCGCGGCTGCGCCTGTCCGTGCTGCGCTGGTTGTGGGAACACCGCGAGCAGTTGCTACCGCCTTCGGCGCTGGACGCATGTGCGGCGTTCCGCGCGCGCGGCGGCACCGCGCTGCATGCGCACGCGTGCTATGAAGCGATTCAGGCCGCACGCCTGGCCGAAGCGGCCAACGGCATGAATGCCAACGGCGCTGCGGACTGGCGCTGCTGGCCGGTGACGCTGCGCTCCCCCGCTGGTGCGGCCGTGACCGCATTCGCGATGGCCCACCCGCAGGAAATCGACTACCACGCGTTCCTGCAATGGCTGGCCCACGACGGACGCGCGCGCGCGCAGCAGGCCGCGCGCGATGCAGGCATGGCGATCGGCGTGATTGCCGACCTGGCCGTGGGGGCGGACCCCGGCGGCAGCCAGGCATGGTCGCGCCAGCAGGACTTCCTGGACGGCTTCCACGCCGGCGCGCCACCCGATGTCTACAATCCGCACGGACAGGACTGGGGCGTCACGGTGTTTTCGCCGCAAAGCCTGCACCGGCACGGCTATGGCGCCTTCATCGAGATGCTGCGCGCCAACCTGGCCCATGCCGGCGGCTTGCGCATCGATCATGTGCTGGGCCTGGCGCGCATGTGGCTGGTGCCGGCGGGCGCGTCGGCGCGCCAGGGGGCGTATCTCGAATTTCCGCTGCAGATCCTGTTGCGGCTGGTGGCGCTGGAATCATGGCGGCACCGCGCCATCATCATCGGCGAGAACCTGGGCACGGTGCCGGCGCACCTGGACAGCGCGCTGGCCGCGCGCGGCGTGCTTGGCATCGACGTACTGTGGTTTGCTCGTGCCGAACCGGCAGTGAGGGAAGCAGACGGCACCGAACCCGATGCACCGGCCGAAGTGGCGTCGACGGATACGCCGCCGTTCCTGCGCGCCGAGGACTGGCCCAGGCATGCGGTCGCGACGACCTCGACCCACGACCTGCCGACGGTCGCGGGCTGGTGGCAAGGGCGAGACCTGGCATGGCGCGAACGTCTTGGCTTGCTCGCGGCGGACGAAACGCCCCAGGGCGTGCGTGACGCGCGTGTGCGCGAGCGCACCGCACTGTGGCAAGCGCTGCGCGACGCTGGGCTTGCCGGCGCGGACATGCCCGGCCCGGAACATCCGCCGCTTGATACCGTGCTGGCCTGGCTTGGCCGCACCCGCACGCCGCTACGCCTGTTGCCATTGGAGGATCTCCTTGGCGTAGCCGAACAAGCCAACCTGCCCGGCACCACGGCCGGCCATCCCAACTGGCAGCGCAGGCTCGATGCCGATGTGCGGCGCCTTTTCGAGACGCCGGCCCTGCGTGCACGGGCACGCGCGGTGCGCCAGGGCCGGCTGCCCGGCGCGGCGCGCGCGCGCTGAGCCGCCTTGATACGGAGGTCGCCCCATGACGGAAGCCAGCCGGTCCGAACATGCCGACGATACCCGCACCGCCCTGTCGAGTGCCACGATCCGCCGCGCCTTCCTGGACCATGTGTTCCATACCCAGGGCAAGCCGCCGGAGCATGCCAGCCAGAACGACCTCTACCAGGCGCTCGCGCATACGGTGCGCGACCGGCTCGTGCAGCGCTGGATCAGTACCGCCGAGGCCTACCTTGACCAGCCGTCGCGCACCGTCGCCTACCTGTCCGCCGAGTTCCTGATGGGCCCGCACCTCGGCAACAACCTGATCAACCTGGGCATCTACAGCGAGGTGGAGGCCGCGATGCAGGCGCTCGGGCTGAACCTGGAGCAGATCCTCGCGCAGGAAATCGAGCCCGGCCTCGGCAACGGCGGCCTGGGGCGGCTGGCCGCCTGCTTCATGGATTCGATGGCCACGCTGGAGATCCCGGCGCTGGGCTACGGTATCCGCTACGAATACGGCATCTTCCAGCAAGCCATCATCGACGGCATGCAGGTCGAGAAGACCGATAGCTGGCTGCGCCATGGCAACCCGTGGGAGATCCAGCGCTCGGAATGGGCGGTGCAGGTGCGCCTGGGAGGCCATACCGAGCACTACACCGACGACCGCGGGCACTATCGCGTACGCTGGGTGCCGGCCAAGACGGTGGTGGGCGTGCCGTTCGATTCGCCGATCCTGGGGTACCGCGTCAATACCGTGAACACGCTGCGGCTGTGGCGCGCCGATGCCACCGAGGCGTTCGACTTCCCGACCTTCAATCGCGGCGACTACCTTGGCGCGGTCAGCAAGAAAATCACCTCGGAAAACCTGACCAAGGTGCTTTATCCGAACGACGAGACCGAACAGGGCAAGGAACTGCGGCTGGAACAGCAGTACTTCTTCGTCGCGTGCTCGCTTCAGGACATGCTGCGCCTGTTGGCGGCCGACCGCATGCCGGTGTCGCGCTTCCACGATAAGTTCGCGGTACAGCTCAACGACACGCACCCGGCGGTCGGCATTGCCGAGCTGATGCGCCTGCTCGTGGACGAGCATGACCTGCCATGGGAAGAGGCCTGGGACGTCACGCGACGCGCCTTCGCGTATACGAACCACACGCTGTTGCCCGAAGCACTGGAGCAATGGCCGCTGCCATTGTTCGGCCGCGTGCTGCCGCGCCATCTCGAAATCATCTTCGAGATCAACACGCGCTTCCTGGAGGCGGTCCGCATCCGCTTTTATGGCGACGACTCGCGCCTGGCGCGCCTGTCGCTGATCAACGAGCACGGCGAGCGGCATGTGCGCATGGCGCACCTGGCATGCGTCGGCAGCCACGCCATCAATGGCGTGGCGGAACTGCACTCGCGCCTGATGCGCGAAGACGTGCTCAGGGACTTCCACGACATGTGGCCGGAGAAATTCACCAGCATCACCAACGGTGTCACGCCGCGTCGCTGGCTGGCATTGTCGAACCCGCGCCTGTCGCGGCTGGTGACCGATGCCATCGGCGAGGGCTGGGTCACCGACCTGGAGCGGCTGCGCGTGCTGGAGCCCTTCGCCGACGACGCCGGGTTCCGCGAGCAATGGCAGGCCGTGCGGCACGCCAACAAGATGACTCTCGCGGAACTGGTGCGCGACAGCACGGGCGTGGTCATCGATCCGTCGTCGATGTTCGACGTCATGGTCAAGCGCATCCACGAGTACAAGCGCCAGCACCTGGCCGTGCTGCACATCATCGCGCTCTATCACAGGATCAAATCCGCACCGAACCTCGACCTGGCGCCACGCACGTTCCTGTTCGCCGGCAAGGCGGCGCCGGGCTACCAGTACGCCAAGCTGATGATCCGCTTCATCACCAGCGTAGCCGACGTCGTCAACCGCGACCCGCAGGTGCGTGACCGGCTCAAGGTGGTGTTCCTGCCCAACTTCAACGTCACCTACGGTCAACGCATCTACCCGGCCGCGGACCTGTCGGAGCAGATTTCGCTGGCCGGCAAGGAAGCGTCGGGCACCGGCAACATGAAGCTCGCCATGAACGGTGCGCTGACCATCGGCACCATGGACGGCGCCAATATCGAGTTGTGCAATGCCGTCGGCGCCGACAATTTCTTCGGCTTCGGGCTGACCGCCCCCGAGGTCTACGCCCTGCGCGCTGCGGGCTACGATCCGGCGCTTTACTACCACCACAACCCTGAACTGCGCGCGGTGATCGACCTGATCGAGCAAGGCTTCTTCTCGCATGGCGATCCCGCGGTCTTCCGTCCCCTGTTCGACGGGAATCCGCGGCATGACCCTTACCTGCTGCTGGCGGATTTCGACGCCTATATCGCCTGCCAGCAGCGCGTCTGCGAAACCTATTTGCAGCCGCAGCGCTGGCAGCGCATGTCGGTGCTGTCGTGTGCGCGCTCGGGGCACTTTTCGTCGGACCGTGCCATCCGCGAGTACTGCGAACGGATCTGGAAGGTCAGGCCCGTGCCGGTCCACTTGCTGCACCGCGCCAGCGGCACGCGGCCGCATACGGACAGCCGCGTGCATGCCGCGGACAAGGACCGTTAGCGCCATGCATGTTCTACAAGGCCGCGCGCAGATACGCCTCCCGACCATGCAACGGCAAGACCGCGGCGCGGCGTGCCGCGGCCCGTGGCCTGGCATGGACTTCGCAACGCCGAAACGATGCCCGGCGCCTGCCGCCTGCCACAAACTGTCCGCGCCCTTCCGGCCACCACTGTCTGGAGCTGATCTTGAACCCGCATTCGTTTTTCTTCGGAACCGGTGCCACCTCGGCAACGCCCCGGCTGTCGCCGCTGGACAGCTTTTCGGCTGGCGCGCCGCAGGTGCCCGCGGCCAACGACGATCCGCACGGCTATGCGTTTGGCCCGGTATGGCTGCCCGAGGGGCGCATCGGCTTCCGGCTGTGGGCGCCGGACGCTGCCCAGCGTGGCGAGTCGGTGCGGCTGGAGATCGCGGGCATGGGGCCGGTGCACATGACGCCGGGCGGTGACGGCTGGTTCAGCGCCGTCGTGCCGTGCGGCAATGGCACCCGCTACTGGTTCCGGCTCGATGACGGCACCGCTTTTCCCGATCCGGCTTCGCGATGGCAGCCCGGCGACGTGCATGGCCCCAGTGTCGCGTGCCAGCCCAAGGCCGACACCTATCCATGGACCTGCCCGGACTGGCGCGGGCGGCCGTGGCACGAGGCCGTGATTTACGAGCTTCACGTGGGCCTGTGCGGCGGCTACACGGGCGCCATGCAGCAACTGCAGCGGCTATCGGCACTCGGGTTCACCGCCGTGGAACTGATGCCGATCGCCGAGTTTCCCGGTGCACGCAACTGGGGCTATGACGGCGTGCTGCCGTTTGCGCCCGAATCCGGCTATGGCACGCCGGACCAGCTGCGCGCGCTGGTGGATCATGCGCACAGCCTTGGCATGATGGTGCTGCTCGACGTGGTCTATAACCACTTCGGACCTGAAGGCAACTACCTGCACCACTATGCGAGCGCCTTCTTCCGGGACGACCGGACGACGCCGTGGGGACCCGCGATCGATTTCCGACGTCCGGAAGTGCGCCGCTTCTTTACCGAGAACGCGCGCTACTGGCTGGAAGAATTCCGCTTTGACGGCCTGCGCCTGGACGCCGTGCATGCCATCGACGACGAAGGCTGGCTGACGACGCTGCCGTCAGACCTGCGCGCGTCGCCGGGCGTGGCCGGTCGCCATGTCCATCTGGTGCTGGAGAATGACCACAACGACGCGTCGCGCCTTTCGGCCGGGTTCGATGCCCAGTGGAATGATGACGCGCACCATGCACTGCATGTGCTGCTGACCGGCGAGCACGATGGCTACTATCGCGACTACGCGGCGGAGCCCGGCAGCGGCCGCGCGCCGAGCCTGTCTTCGCCGCTGCGGCACCTGGCCCGCGTACTGGCCGAAGGCTTCGCCTACCAGGGCGAAGTGTCGCCGTTCCGCTCGGCCGCCGGCGATTCGCGCGCGCCGGTCCGGCGCGGCCAGCCCAGCGGCCACCTGCCGCCCGCGGCCTTTGTCTCGTTCCTGCAGAACCACGACCAGATCGGCAACCGCGCCTTCGGCGAGCGGCTGGCCACGCTGGCCGACGCCGATGCGCTGAGCGCCGCGGTGGCGCTGCAGCTGCTCTGCCCGCAGGTGCCACTGGTGTTCATGGGCGAGGAAGGCGGGGCGCAGACGCCGTTCTACTACTTCACCAGCCATCCGCCGGCACTGGCCGAGGCCGTGCGCCAGGGGCGCAGGCGGGAGTTCGCCAGCGTGGCGGCGTTCGGCGACGAGGCGCGGGCGCAGGCGATCCCCGATCCCAACGACCCGGCAACGTTCGAAGCCTCGCGACCGCCGATGGACATCGAGAACGACTGGTCCCGCTACTACCGCCGGCTGCTTGCGATCCGCCAGGAATGGCTCATGCACCGGCTGCCGCGCGCCCGCAGCGCGGGCGTCGACGTGCTGGGACACGCCGCGCTGCGCGCACGCTGGCGCCTGGGCGACGGCGCATGCCTGTCGATCTGGCTGAACCTGGGCCGGCAGGCCGTGACCTGCCAGCCGCCGGCGCCCGGCTATGCCATGCTTCACGAAACCGCAGCCGGCCACGCCGATGCGCTGGCCAGCGGATCGCTGCCCGCGCTGAGCTGCGTCGCCGTGCTGTCCGGCCACGGCAAGCCAGGCCATGGCGTCGACGTCAGCGTCCGCTGACCGGACTGCGGAGCCAGGCGCGCCAGGTGCGCCGTTAGCGCCGCGCGCCACAGCGCGCCTGCAACTGCACCCTGGCTTCACGCTCGCGGACGCGGCGGGCGTGGTCGGCTACTACGCGGCGCTCGGCGTCAGCCATCTCTATCTTTCGCCGGTGTGCCAGGCGCGGCCTGGCTCCTCGCACGGCTATGACGTGACCGATTTCACGCGTGTGCGCGCCGAGCTTGGCGGCGAGACCGCGCTGCGCGCGCTGGCCCATCGCGCGCGGGCTGCCGGTCTCGGGCTGATCCTCGACATCGTGCCCAACCACATGGCCGCCGACGCGACGCACAACGCGTGGTGGCGCGACGTGCTGGCGCACGGGCAGGACAGTCCACACGCCGACTGCTTCGATATCGACTGGCAGCCGCCCGATCTGACGCTTCATGGCAAGGTACTGGTGCCCGTGCTGGGGCAGCCATACTGGGAAACGCTCTCGCGCGGCGAGCTGCGCGTGATCCCGTCTCGCGGGAGCGATACGCCAACGCTGCGCTACTTCGAGCACGATTTTCCGTTGGCCCCCGACGACGCCCTCAACAATGCCGCGAACCGTCCGGACTGGTTCGATGCCACGCACGATGCCGGCCGCGACCGCCTGCATGCCTTGCTGGAGCGCCAGCACTACCGCCTGGCCTGGTGGCGCACGGCGGCAACGGCGCTCAACCGGCGGCGTTTTTTCGAGATCAGCGACCTGGTCGGCATCCGGCAGGAAGACGAGGCCGTTTTCGCCGCTACGCATGCATTGGTCTTCCGCTTGCTGCGCGAAGGCCTGATCGATGGCGTACGGGTCGACCACGTCGACGGACTCGCCGATCCCGCGGCCTATTGCCGCCAGCTGCGTGCATGCCTGGATGCGCATGCGGCCCGTCGGCCCTCCGCGCCCGCCCGCGCGCGCCCATGGCTGGTGGTGGAGAAAATCCTGGCCCCGGGCGAGATCCTGCCCGCCGACTGGGAAGTCGACGGCACCACCGGCTATGACTTCATGGATCAGGTCAGCGGCGTGCTGCACACCGAGGCCGGCGCCGTCCCGCTTGCGGCTTTGTGGCAACGGGCCGGCGGCCGGCCCACAAGCTATCCGGCCGCCTTCGCCGATGCGCGCCGCCAGATCCTGCAGCATCACCTGGTCGCGGAGCTCGAAGGCGCCTGCGCGCGTCTGCGCGCTTGCGCGGCTGGCGAACCCTCCACGCGTGACCTGACCCGGCCGGCGCTGCGGCAGGCATTGGCCGGGCTGCTGGAACTCATCCCCGTCTATCGGACGTACCTCGACGGCGCACCTTCGTGCCGTGACGCTGCCGCCCTCCATGCCGAACAGGCCATGCTCGACGCGGCAGCCCGTAGCGCCCGGGCCGCCCTCGCACCGGAACAGGCAGCGGCGCTCGACTTCATCCTGGCCTGCCTGCACACTGCGGAGCCAGGCGCGAGCGCGCCGGCGCAGGCGCGGCGCCGTGTGCAGCAACTGATGCCGGCGCTGGCCGCCAAGGCCGGCGAAGACACGGCGTTCTACCGCTACGGGCCGCTGCTGTCGCGCAACGAGGTCGGCAGCCATCCATCTGTGCTGGCCCTCTCGCCGGCAGACTTCCATGCCGCCATGGCCGTGCGGCGCCGGACGTTTCCGCATGCGATGCTGGCAACCGCGACCCATGATCACAAGCGTGGCGAAGACGCGCGCATGCGCCTGGCCGTGTTGAGCGAGCTGCCGCAAGAGTGGGCCGCAGTCGTGCACGGCTGCGAGGCCGATGGCGCGCGGCTGCTGGCGTCGCTGCCTCACGCTCCGGACCCCGCCGACCGGCTGATGCTGTACCAGACGCTGGTCGGCGCCTGGCCCATGCAGGCCGATGCCCTGGCGCGCCCTGAGGCGATGGCGGCTTTCCTGCAGCGCATCGGGCAGTGGCAGCGCAAAGCCATTCGCGAAGCCAAGCTGCATGGCAACTGGACCCAACCGGACCCCGGCTACGAAGACGCTTGCGACGCCTTCCTCCACGGGCTAGCCGCGGACTGGCCGCATGGCGGCCCGCTGGTGTCAATCGGCCGGTTCGCGGCACGCGCTGCCGCGGCCGGCGCCATGAACAGCCTTGCGCAGGCCTTGATCCAGCTCACGGCGCCGGGCGTGCCAGACCGCTACCAGGGTTGCGAAGACTGGGACCTGAGCCTGGTCGATCCGGACAACCGCCGGCCGCCCGACTATGGCCGCCTGCAGGCGCAACTGGACCACGGCGGCCCGGGATGGGACGCATGGCTGCCGCACTGGCGGGACGGGCGTGTGAAACAGCAGCTGTTGCGGCACGTGCTGGCTGCACGCCGTGCGCAGCCAGCGCTGTTCCTGCAGGGCGACTACCAGCCGCGCCTGGCGCATGGTCCGCTGGCGGACCATGTACTCGCCTTTGCGCGCAGGCTAGGCAGCCTCGAAGCATTGACCGTGGTGTCACGCCTTGGCGCCGCGGTCATCGGCAATGACCTGCCCCGCGTCCCGCCGGCCCGCTGGGGCCACACCACGCTCGACGTGGGCAAGCAGGAATCTGCAAGCTGGGTGGATGCCCTGACAGCGCGAACTTTCACCGCCGGGAAGGACGGCACGTTGCCGCTGCGCGAAGTGCTTGCCGGGCTGCCTGTCGCTCTGCTGCTGCAGGCTTAGCGCTGCCTGTCACAAGGAGCGCGCGATGCCAGCGGTGCGCTGGCGAGCGAGGGGCGTCAGCGGCGGTGGATCCGCCCGCGCCTCCGTGGCCGACGCACCCTGCTGCTGTGGCAGATACGGCCGGATCACCAGTGCCACGTAGTCGTCTTCCTTCGGCGTGACGACGATGTACGCCAGGCCCGACATCACCAGGCCGACCTCGCCGAGCTCGGTGGAAATGCGTGCGACGATGAAGCGTTGCAGCAAGCGCGGATCGATCGAGTTGTCGATCGCCAGGGCCGCCGTGCAGATGGTCAGGAAGCAGCGCTCCACTTCCTGGCAGACCACCACGACCTCGTCGAGCGCATAGCCGGACTGGCTCGCGCGCACCAGCACCGAGACACCGGTGCTTGGCGCGGCCCGGTGCCAACCCGGCTTGACCTTGAAGGAAGGAAGCGTCAGCCCCGAGCCAGTGTCGTGGGCGACGGTATTGAAGCGCTGCGAGAAGGCCGAAGGCGTCATGGCGAGCAGTTGCCGTTCGACGGGAGTCGACGACACCGCCACGGACGAGGCGAGAACCAGGGAAGACAGGACGGCGGCCAGATGCATAGCTTCCTCCCACTCGGTGAGCCGCTTTTTCCCCCGGGCCGGCTGCCTGGACGTCACCCCGCGAGCGTTCCAAGGCCGGCATCGTTCTTCACTATAGACGTGGCTGGACGCAATTGCCGCGCCACACACGTAGCCGCCACGCGGCGGCGCCACCACCTTCCCGCCGTGACCGCCTCCCATGCAGTTTCTTCAGCCACGGTAAAAAGTACTGCAGCGCTGCAGCGTTCGCGCCGCCCGGCCCAGCGCCTGCATATGTTGCTGGCGCAGGAATGAAGCTTGCAGAGATACAGGCAGGGCCGGCCAGGCTCCGGGCCATGCGGCCGTGGCCGCGGCTGTCGCTGCATATCGCCTGGAGCACGGCTGGCCGTCATCCGGAGGACTCGCCATGAACACATGCCTGCGCGCCAAGCTCGCCTTGACCACGCCAGCCGTGGCAGCCGCGCTGCTGTTCGCCGGCAGCGCTATCCATGCCGCGCCAACCGATCCGGTCGCGGCGCCATCATCGCCTGGCCGGACGGCCGAGCCGCGCGACACCCAGGCCAGCACTGACCGTGACATCACCACGGAAGTCCGGGCGCGCCTGGCGTCGAGCCGGGCCATCGACCCGGCCAATATCCGCGTCAGCACGACCGACGGCGTGGTGCGGCTCGAGGGCACGGTGCGCGACGACGCGCAACGCGCGCGGGTGATGGACATGGCTCGCGGCGTGCGCGGCGTCACCGCGGTATCCGATGAAATGAAAGCCCGCACCGACCACTTTTGAGGAGGCCAGCGACAATGCATACGCACCGTCAGCACGAGCACGACAACCAGCAGGACCTGAAGCGGACCACCCACAAGGGGCCCGATGTCGACCATGAGCGCGGCAAGCCCGGCCGCGAGCGCCGCCGCAGCGTGGAACGCGAGCACGACGTTCCCGACGAAAACGGCGAGCCGCCATCAGTGCGTCGCGGTGGCAATCCCGAAGCCAAGGAGCCGCCGGTCGAGAACACCTGAACATCTGAAATCTGAAAGCAACCGGAGAGCAGGATGAGCAAGACCGTACGAACCGGAGGACGCGCCGACAAGCGGGCGTCCGCGGCGTCACGCCCGCAACCCGGCAGCGCGCCCAGCGCCCCCGCCCGCCCGCGCAAGGAGGAACGCAAGCGCAGCGATGCGCGCAGTTCCCGGGAGGCGACTGGCGGCAATGTGCCCAGCACGCTCGACCCTGACCTGACCGAGCCGGCCGAGGATATCGACGCCGAACTGAAGCAGGTCGACCATGAGCGCCATGAGCCGCCCGACGAAGAAGCGCTTCCCGAGGAACTGATCAGCGAAGACGTCGAGCGCGCGGCGGAGCGCCTGCCCGCTGACGTACCGGTCGACAAGGCGGACCGCACCGATGAGCGCGAGGAGCGTCCGCCTTCCCCGCCGAAAATCGGCTAGATCCAGATCGATCCCATAAACACGAAGCGCCCCGGCCGCGCCGGGGGGCGTCAGTGTTGAGTGATGTCCGCGGGGTTGTCTTCGCCTCCGCCGCGG